>JAEZDX010000155.1 GCA_023417975.1 Bacillota bacterium | reverse complement strand
AAATTATACTGAGGGTTTTGCTGAAAATTTTGCTGAAAGTTTGGTTGACCGCCTTGCTGAAAGTTTTGTTGGAAGTTTTGTTGATATTGCGGTTGACCGTTTTGTTGAAAGTTTTGAGTATTAATAGGTTGTGCATTTTCTTGGGATGCAGCATTTGTATTTTGCGCAGGGGATGCTGAAGTACCGCATGTACCGCAGAATTTGTCTCCTTCTGCCACAAAGTTGCCGCAGTTTGGACAATATGCCATAATAAATCCTCCTTATATTTTTGGATAACAGCGTAAAAAAAATTGAATAATTGCAGTAATCCGCTGTTTCCAATGCTTTATAGTATAATAATATATGCGCCCATTATACTATAATATGGCTAAAAGTTCAAACCGTGGAAGTATAAATATGATTTGAAAACGTTTTTTACATATGTTAAAATATTATATACAATAAATTGAATAAATTCATATATTTAGAGGGTGAATCTATGAATATGTATGGGAATTTAATTGATGAGGCAAGGGAATTGATGGATACCTTTACTATAAGGTATAACTTCGGAGATTATGGGAAAGAATTATACAGTTCCACTTATGACGAACTAAGCGGCTGGATAAGGAAAGCACTGAAGCAAATTGAAACTAAAGAAGCTGAAGGAAGGAACAGTAATCTATATATGGAATTGCACAAGTTCAGAGGAAGATCGGGAGATGTAACTCTAAACGAGATGAAGCATCTTGTTACAATGTTATCGGAAGAAAAACATTAAATTTTTGCATATTAAAATGTAATAAATTTAAAAGAGGTATACTAATGAATAAAAATGTGCGTTTTATTTTAGCTTTGATAAGAAGATTCAAGGAGGATGAAGTTTCAATTTTGTCCTCACAGCTTGCCTATAGTCTGCTTTTATCCTCTATACCGTTTTTAATATTTTTGCTTACTTTGGTTGGATATACACCTATAAGCAGCAATGAAGTCATTGATTATCTCAAAGGAATAATGCCGCGAGAAGCTTTAGAGCTTCTTGATAAGACCGTAGCCGAAGTAGTGGATGTAAAGAACGGCAATTTGCTTTCTTTTAGCTTAATTGCCACTGTATGGGCGGCTACTGGAGGTATTAAGGCTGTGATGAGATGCCTTAACAAAGCCTATGACGAGGTAGAAAGCAGGGGATTTATCAAGGTACAGTTGCTTTCAATAGTATTTACAGTAGGAATGGTATTAGTAATGTTCTTTACTATAATACTTCTCGTATTCGGAAATGTTATCGGGGATTACCTAGTAAATAGGTTCGGCTTTGAAAAGGCATTTAAGTATAGCTGGAATATGCTTAGATTTCTCATAATGGTATTTGTTATGATTGTTATATTTGTAGCTGTCTACTATTTTCTGCCAAGCCGTAGGCTTAAGTGCAGGGAAGTTATACCCGGAGCACTTTTCTCAGCGGGAGGCTGGATTATAAGCTCAATGGCCTTTTCTTATTATGTGGATAACTTTGGCAACTATTCCAGACTATATGGAGGAATTGCGGCAGTTTTTATTTTGATGGCCTGGATATATTTGAGCTCTATGATACTCATGATAGGCGGTGAAATAAATGCTGCGCTGGCTTTGGATATGAAAAACAAGTAAAAATATGTAGTGCTGCAGGGGCTGTAAATAACTAAGGCAATTGCAGCACATTTTCTTTATACATTTACATAAATATTTGATATAATATTGTAGGTAAACAATGTATATAGAAAGATACTCATTTTCTAAGGCAGAGTTTAATGAAAAAGTTCATACTTGAGATAAGAAGATTGTTGTCTCAACATATTAGGAGGTAAAAAATGAAAATATTGATTACAGGTGCTAACGGACAGCTGGGACGTGAGCTTACTAAACAATATTCAGAGAGAAATGAGGAGCTTATTCTTACGGATGTAGCACAGCTGGATATTACAAATACTAAGCAGGTTTATGAATTTGTAAACCTTCATAAACCTGAGGTTATAATAAATTGTGCTGCCCACACTGCTGTAGATAAATGTGAGACCGATGAAGAAAATGCTTACAAAATAAATGCAATAGGTCCGAAAAACCTTTCTGCCGCAGCCTATGCTATCGGAGCAGAAATTGTACAGATTTCCACGGATTATGTATTCAGCGGAGATGTGGATAAAAAACTAACTGAGTTTGACGTTACAGGTCCTCAGACTGTATATGGAGAAACAAAGCTTATAGGTGAAAAGCTCACTGCCCAGCTAAATCCAAAGCATTATATATTGAGAACGGCTTGGCTCTATGGAGACGGAAATAATTTCGTAAGGACAATGCTGAAGCTAATTGAAACAAACAAGTCATTAAAGGTTGTAAATGATCAGCATGGAAGTCCAACAAGCACAGTGGACCTGGCAAGAGCTATAATCAAGCTTGTAGATGAGAAAAATTACGGGATTTTTCATGCTACCTGCAAGGGAGAGTGTACTTGGTACGAATTCACAAAGGAAATATTCAGCATAAAGGGAATAGATACAGAAGTTATTCCATGTACTACTGATGAATTTCCAAGACCGGCAAAGAGACCGAAATATTCGGTTTTAAAAAATTATATGATGGAGCTGACTACGGGAGACGTAATGAGACCTTGGCAGGAAGCTTTAAGAGAATACTTGGGTGAATAACATATGCATAAAATATTCAGGAATTTTTTATCAACAGGCTTTGCAAGCCTGATTGGACAGCTGATGACCTTCTTGGTCACAGCATATTATGCCAATATAATAGGAACAAGCAAATTCGGAGAAATTACACTTGCTCAGAATATATGGTTATATTTCAGTATGGTTGTTTTATTTGGAATAAGTACCTATGGAACAAGGCTAGTTACTTCAAATAAAAGAGAAGTGAAAAAGTATATGATAGGAGCACTTTCTTTCAGAATTCTCCTTTCAATACTTTGTTTTGTATGCATTATCCTTGTTGCGCTTTTAAGCGGAAAAGATAGTAGCTTTAAAACAATACTTATAATATTTGGACTGTCCTTGTTTCCTACGGCTCTTAATATAGACTGGATTTATAACGGACTGGAAGAAATGCAGCATAATGCTGTTTATGTAATATTAAAAAATATAGTTCCATGTGGAATTATATATATTTTTTTCAGAGGAAATTATAGTTTGAATTTGATTCCTGCAGCTTTTTTAATTGGACTGATATGCGCTGCCGTATATCATTTACTTATGCTGTATATTAAAGAAGGAATAGCATTTAAGCCAACCTTTGATAAAAGAGAGCTGCACGGATACTTTAACGGCGGACTGCCGTTTTTGATTTCCGGGCTGCTTGCCATGATAAATGGCAATGCGGATAAGGTTATCATGGGATTTTCCATGGATACTTCGGAGCTGGGCATATATATGGCTGCATATACCTTCATTAACTTTTTAATAAGCTTTTCAAGCTTAATTTTCACACCTTTCTTTCCATCAATGATAAAAGCTTTCAATGATAAAGAGATGGAAAAGCTAAAGGAGCTTACAACAAGCTTATCAAAGATAATAATAATACTCGTCCTGCCTATAACCTTCGGCGGGATAATATTATCAAAAGATATTATTATGTTTTTCTTTAAGAGACAAGAATATGCAAGAGGATATATACCTTTTTGTATATTGCTGATTTATATATTTACTTTGTACCTAAGAGAAATATTTGCATACCAAATGAATGCATTTAGGATGGAAAAGAAGTACATGAAAATTGTATTTTTTTCAGCTTCAGCAAATTTAATTCTGAATCTTATTTTAATTCCTCATTACGGAATGATAGCAGCTGCTGCTGTAACCTTTTTAACAGAGTTTATTAACTTCTATTTTATGAGATACTATGCCTTCAGAGTATTGCAAACACCTATATTGGCCAATATAGCAAAAACCTTTGTACCAACTGCATTTATGAGCCTGTGGGTAGTAATGCTTAAATATTTTAATATAAATATTTTAATTAATATAAGTTCGGCAGTGGTGATATATTTCGTAATGCTCATGATTTTCAAATTGCTTGACAAGGACAATATAAAGGCTTTGATTTTAAAAAGGTCTTAAGAGTGAAAGAGAGAAGTAAGATGAGATATTGTGTTTTATTTCCGGAAACGGAAAATGTACATCTGATAAAGGATGTTGGAATGATAGCCTATAAACTAAATAAGCTTTTTGGATATGATGCTTTTATAGCAAGCTATGAAAATGGTGAGTACCCATATTTGAAGGAAGAAGTTAAAGGGCTGAAAATGGACATCATAGAAAAAAAGCATAAACACTTTATTAATATTTTTAGGTACCTGAAAAGAAATGCTAAAAGTATTGATGTACTTCAAATATTTCATATGACCTTGAAGTCTGTAATATATGCTTTTTTATATAAATTTTTTAACAGTGAAGGAAAGATTTTTTTAAAGCTGGACTGCACTGAAAGACTTTTGTCCAGAATTCAAGATTCGAATTTTATTGTCAGAAGGTGCATAGGAGCTTATTTGAATAAGGTAGATATTATAGGTGTGGAGCAAAAAGGTATTTTGGAGCAATTGAAGGTAATTATTCCCGCTCATAGCTCCAAGCTTCAGCATATTCCCAATGGTGTGGATTTTGATACTGATGCCTTAAGAAATTGCTATTCCTACGAGGATAAGGAAAACATTATATTGAGTGTTGGAAGGATAGGCAGCAGTGAAAAAGGCCATGAGGTTTTGCTGGAAGCCTTTAATTTGCTGGGGGAAGAGGGAAGAGGCAATTGGAAGCTTGTTTTTGTAGGTCCCGTAGAAGAGAGTTTTAAAGCCTATACGGATAAGTTTTTTGAGAAGGCTCCTGATTTAAAGCATAGAGTTATCTTTACAGGACCTGTATATGACAGAGAAGCTCTTTATGAATATTATAAGAAAGCCAAAGTATTTTGTATGACTTCTAAATATGAAAGCTTCGGTATAGTACTTATTGAGGCAGCTGCCTGCGGAGATGCAATTATATCGACAAAGGTTGGTATTGCTGATGAACTCATAGGTGACAAGGAATTCATAGTACCTGAAAGCGAACCAAAGCTCTTTGCAAGTGCTTTAAATTCATTGCTGCACAGTGAAAAGCTTCAAGAAATTTCAAGAGATAATTATGTAAAGTGCAAGGAAGCTTTTGATTGGGACAAAATAGTTACGGACGTTAAGGCAGCAATAGAAAGTTTATGAGGTGTCAGAAATATGAGTAATAAGCCTAAAGTATTTATAGTTATATTGAATTTTAATTCTTATGAGGATACAATCCAATGTGTTAATAGTTTAAAAAAGGTACAGTACGATAATTTTGAAGTAGTTATTGTAGATAATGCTTCCAAAGATAATTCCTATGAAAGATTAATATCGGAAATTCAGGACTATAGCATAATAAGGTCTGAAAAAAACCTTGGATATGCCAATGGTAATAATATAGGAATTAAGTATGCTCTTGATAATGGAGCGGATTATGTATGTATATTGAATAACGATGTAGAGGTAGAACAGAATTTTTTATCAAAGCTTGTGGAAGTTATGGAGAGCGATAAAAGCATTGGAATGGTAGGGCCGTGCATTTGTGAATTCGGTAAACGCGATATTATACAGGCCATGGGAGCAACCGTAAGCTTATATACAGGAGTAACCAGCGGTATAAATAAAGGAAAGTATTACAGTAAGGTTGAAAAAGAAAATTTGCAGGTTAATTGTCTTTATGGTACCTGTTTTGTTATAAGAAAAGAAGTGTTTGAAAAAATATCTCTAATTCCGGAAGATTACTTTTTGTTTTTTGAGGAAACAGAGTTTTGCGTTAAAGCGAAAAACAGCGGGTTTAAATTAGTTTGTGTCTATGACAGTGTGGTATATCATAAAGGTTCTTCAACGATAAAAAAGTTTCAGGGACTTTACTACTTTTTTATTAATAGGAATCGTGTTATTTTCATTCGAAGAAATAGCAATACATTTCAGAAGCTTGTGTTTTCAATTTATATTTTTATTGAAGCAGTAGGACGCATGATTATAAGAAGAGAGCCTTTGCTTTTAATAAAGAATATAATAGCCGGGTTTAAGGCTGATAAAGCTAATATTGATATTGCTTCCATTAATAAATATATAGTGTAGCTATTGAACGGTTGATACATAGGAGGATATATGAAGTATAATTTTATTGGGTTGGATATTGATATATTGGATAGGCAGGAAGCTTTAAAAATATGTGAGGATTTTTTGAATAAGCAGATGCATAAAACTCTGTTTTTTCTCAATGCTCACTGCTACTCTGTGAGTCAAGCTGATTCAAAGTATTTACAGACGTTACATAATACGGACTTGCTTTTAAATGACGGCATCGGTGTAAAAATAGGCTTGAAGCTTTTAGGAATTAATGAGAAGGAGAACATGAACGGAACGGATTTCATACCTCAAATTATTGAGCTTGCAGCCAATATGAACAAAAATGTATATTTACTTGGTGGTAAGCCTCAAGTAGCTGAAAAGGCAGCGGCAGAAATAAAAAATAGGTTTCCTGCATGTAATGTTGTTGGATTTAGAGACGGCTACTTTTCGGCAGAACAAAATGCTGAAGTGATTAAAGATATAATTGATAAAAAAACTGATGTTCTAGTTGTAGGTATGGGAGTACCAAGACAGGAAATATGGATTTATGAAAATAAAGAGGCTCTTTCACAGCTGCACCTTTCAATAGCAGGAGGGGCAATTTTGGACTTTCTTTCAGGTAATGCAAAAAGAGCTCCCAAACTTATGAGAAAGCTGGGACTTGAGTGGCTGCACAGGCTGGTACGGGACCCAAAAAGACTTTGGAAACGAAATTTTGTCAGCAATGTGAAATTTTTATTTTATGTTATGAGAGCCAAGCTTTCGGGGAAACATCCATAGTAGGTATCTATAGATGTGTGATTTTATCTTTACATTTATCATTAACTATAAATGTAAATAATTTTCCTTAAATGTTTATAAATTGAAAATACGGATATAATTATAGAAAAAAGTATCCGGAGGTTATTTATGAATAGAATAATTTTGATTGGAAGACTCACAAAGGATCCCGACAGTAAGGTTATTGAAGAAACTGGAAAGACTATTACAAGGTTCACTATTGCAGTGGAACGAGAATATAAAAATCAAAACGGTGATAGAGATGTAGATTTTATTCCCGTAGTTCTTTGGGGAAGGAAGGCAGAAGTGGCTGCCGAGTTTCTAAAGAAGGGCAGTCTTATAAGTGTATGCGGCAGACTGGCAAATAGAAGCTATGAAGATGATCAGGGTATAAGAAGATACGTTTCTGAAGTTGTAGCTGACAGCTTTCAGTTTATTGAAAACAGAAGACCGGAAGAAAACAGTGCAGTGTAGGGCAATTACAGTATAAAAGAGGTATTACCGCGGTGGTAGTACCTCTTTGTAATATAGGTGAACATAGGTTATACAAAAATCTCATCAACTATATTTTCTCCTGCGCCTTTCTTCATGCTTGCCAATACCTTAGGAGCTTTCTTTATATCTCCCATAAGTATTGCCCCTACGAGAAGGTTGTCTTTAAAGAAAAGCTTTTTATATATTCCTTTTTCAGGTTGTTCATGAGCAAAGTGCTTCAAGCTACAGTCATTAAAGTCTATAGTTCCAGCCGAAAATATTTCTGCATTGAGAGCTTTGAACATAACAGAGGAGGAAAAATATTTAAAATAGCACTCTTCTCCACTGGCATTCTTCCCGGCTATCTTTCCCATTTCCATTGCTGCCGGCCAGGTTCCATATACTAATCCGCCAAGTTCAGCCACATCGCCGCAAGCATATACACCTTCGGTATTTGTTTCCATCTTTTCATTTACGATTACTCCGCGGTTAGAGGCAATACCTGCATTCTCTGCCAGTGCTTTATTTGGACGGATACCTACGGAAAATAAAATCAAATCTGCTTCAATAAGCTTTCCGCTTTTTAATTTTAGTGCCTTAGCCTTTCTTCCTGTTTCATCCGAAACTATTTCATCCACGGAGTCACCTAATATGAGTTCTATGCCGGAATCCTGAGCTATAGCTTGAAATAGCTCCGAACCTTTTTCGTCAAGCTGCTTTGGTAAAAGTCTCGGAATAAATTCCACTACAGAGACCTTTAAACCGGATTTTTTCATTTCCCAGGCTGCCTCCAGGCCAAGAAGTCCGCCTCCTATAACAACTGCATTTTTAGCATAGCACATAGCAGCCTTTATATTATCCGCATCGGCCTTGTATTTAAGAGTATATACACCTTCAAGATCCGTTCCTTTTATGGAAGGAATGAAATTACTGCTGCCATTTGCTAAAATCAGTCTGTCATATGAAAGCTCAACTCCATTTTCAAGCTCCACAGTCTTTTTAACCTTATCTATAGCTGAAGCCTTAACTCCAAGTATAAGCTCAATATTATTATCCTTGTACCAGTCTTCAGGAGCCACATAGAACTTTTTTAAGGAATTATCCACTGCAATATATTCCGATAGCTGAGGTCTATAGTAAGTCAGTTCCTTTTCGGCACATATCAGCTTTATATCCGCAGCTGCGTTATTCTTTCTTATCGCTCCTGCAGCGGCATATCCTGCAGCACCGTTTCCTATTATTATGAATTTCTGAGGCTTCAAGGCTTCGACAGAATTACTTTTTTTTTCTGCTTCTTCTGGTAATGCTTCAGTGGTAAGCTTGCCGAGCTTCACCAACACTCTTTTCCCAAATTCTACACCGAACTCAAAAGCTTTTTGAAGATCTTCCTCGGAAGGCTTAAAGTTTATTTTTAAACCGGGCTGTATTTTCATTCTCAATTCCTTCAACCTGTTTTCAATGTTGGGAACAGCTTCACCGCTCCAGCCGTAAGAACCGAAACCTGCCGCTACTTTACCTCCATGAACAAGAGGATTAAGCTTTGTAAGAATATCTCGTATTGGCTCTAACAGGTCACCGTTTATTGTGGGAGAACCGAAAAGTATACCGTCAGATTCACTGATTTCCTCTACAATTTTGCCCTTATCATGATATATTACATCGTATAAAGAGATATCAAAGTCCCCGGTGGAACATATTCCTTCAGATATTTTCTGAGCTAATTGTTCCGTATAACCATAGGCTGATACATAGGAAATAGTGATTTTTCCTTTATCTCTGTTCAAAGGTTTAGGAGTACTCCACGCTTTATATAGTTCAACAATCCTCCAAGGGTTTTCCCTCAGTATAGGACCATGACCGTTACAAATCATATCGATTTTAAGGTCTTTAATTTTATCGATAGCCTTTAGTACGTATGGTTTAAAGGGCCCCATAATGCAATCGTAATAGTATCTCAACGCTTCCATATACTGATCTTCATTTGGATTCAAATCATTGAACATTTCAGCAT
>JAEZDX010000134.1 GCA_023417975.1 Bacillota bacterium | reverse complement strand
TAAAGTCTTCCCAGCCAAGCCCTAGTAAGTCTCTTAACATCTCCTTAGGAAACACTCCTTGATACTGAAGATTGTGAATAGTATATACGGTCTTCATTCTTGAAAAATCCCCTTCATGCATATAATGCCTCTTCAATAGAGGCATTAATGCTCCTGTATGCCAATCATTACAATGAAGTATATCCGGTCTGAAATCTCCCATATATCTTATAGCTTCCAATATCGCCCTGCAAAAATAAGCAAAGCGCTCGCCATCGTCATAAAAACCATAAGCTGTATCTCTATTAAAATAATATTCATTATCTATAAAGTAAAACGGTATTCCGTCATACTCCATATACTGCAGTCCTCCATATTGATTTCTCCAACCCACAGGCACATTAAATGTAGCCAATGTGTTCATAGATTTTCTTAGATGATCTGCGATTGAACCATATTTAGGTATTATTACTCTTGCATCTATTCCTAACTTTCTTAATGCCTTTGGAAGAGCATAAGCTACATCTCCAAGGCCTCCCACCTTAATAAATGGATGTGCTTCTGAGGCTGCAAATAATACTTTCATAAAATCACTCCTAAATATAAGATAATACAGTACGAAATCTTGTTTCATACTGTATTCTTTCTCCAAAAAGGTCAAACTGCAAAACCCCAAACTTAATCAGAAAGGTTTTCTGCACTAATTTGCTTTATTTATTACAATATACATAGCTTTTCTATAACCAATGGAATTTCTTTGTCTCCTTTAAGGGCTTTATCCACGCCAATGGTTATATTTTTATCAGTTATTATATTCATTAATTCAGCATCCTCGCCAATAACGCAATTTTGCATTATAATACAATTCTTTACTACTGCACCCTTTTTAATCCTTACTCTTCTTGAGATAATGCTGTTTTCTACAGTTCCTTCTATTATGCAGCCGTTAGCAACTAAAGAATTCTTTACACTGCAGCTTTCTGTATATTTTGTAGGTGCCTCATCCTTTACCTTTGTATAAATAAGTCCATTGTTAAAAAACAGCTCCTTGCTTACCCTTGCGTCCAGGCAATCCATATTAAAGCTATAATAGGACTGTATGGAGTTTATACACTTAACATAGCCTTTAAACTCATAGCCGCCAACCTTATACTCGTCGAGGCTTCGATATATAGCATGCTTTACCTTTCTGCAGATTCCTGTAGTTATGCATTTATATATCAGTTCAATCAATATTTGCTTTTTCATAATGAACATTTCCATGCATATGTCATTGGAATCATGAACTCCCACATTTTTTCCCACACTTAGCACTCTTTTACTGCCGTCCATATTCAGCACATCACAATCCAAAAAGCTGACAGCACAATTCTTTGCACTTTTATATATTACAGTAATATCATTACCTGATTGTTCATGATATTTAATTGCTTCTTCATAATCTATGTTACATATCATATAAGAACATGATAATATCACATTATTTTCTTTACTGAGCTGCAAATAATCTATATTATTTCTAAACATCTCAACATCCTCAAGCGAAGGATTTCCATATCCGAAATTAAATACAAACATCCCTCCGTTTTTCCTATCTAGGTCCCACGGCTTACCTCCGCCAAGGTGGTCTATTAAGGATCGTGATTTACTTTTTGTAAAGACTCCAACATTTTGAATACCTGCGTTTACCATATTGGATAATACAAAGTCTATAATCCTGTATCTTCCTGCCACCGGTATAGAGGCTACTGTCCTGTTTCTCGTAAGATTTTGTATATTGTCTTCTCGTTCATTCAAGTTTAAAATTCCCATGTAATCAATCATACTCTGTTCGCCCCCCCATTACTCTATAACAGTATCCTTCTTTATATCTTGCCCTTCACCAATCAAGGTAATCTTGGTTGGATTTCCTATATGGCAGTTTTTTCTTATAACTGCATCAGAACCTATAATAGCTTTCTCAATTATTACATTATCACCTATCTTTGTATTCGGAAGTATAACCGAATCTACAACCTTCGAATTCTTACCGATATATACTCCATGAAATAGCACAGAATTCTTCACTTCGCCAAATACTGTGCATCCTTCAACAACTATAGATCCTTTAATCTCCGCATTAGGTCCTATATATTGTGCAGGTCTAATAGGATTAACAGAGTAAATCTTCCAACTTGTATCATGAATATTTAATTCATGCTCATCCTTTATTAAATCCATATGAGCCTCCCAAAGGCTCTCCACAGTACCAACATCTTTCCAGTAACCCTTGAAAGGATATGCGACCATCTTTTTATTATCTTTTAGCATATTGGGTATTATGTTCTTACCGAAATCATTGCTGGAGTTTTTATCCATCTCATCTTCCTTAAGATATTTCTTAAGTGCTTTCCAGTTGAATATATAAATTCCCATAGAGGCCAAGGTACTCTTCGGGTTTTTAGGTTTTTCTTCAAATTCATATATATTATTATTTTCATCTGCATTCATTATTCCGAATCTGCTTGCTTCCTCTACTGATACCTTAAGAACCGCAATAGTTGCGTCTGCGCCTGTTTCCTTATGATAATCAAGCATCTTTCCATAATCCAATTTATAAATATGATCTCCGGATAAAACCAAAACATACTCCGGATCGAGCAGATCAACAAATCCCATATTCTGATAAATTGCATTTGCTGTTCCCTTATACCAGTTTCCTCCGCTCTCCTCCATATATGGCGGCAGCAAGCTTACTCCACCATTTCTTCTGTCTAGGTCCCAAGGACTTCCTATCCCTATATGAGAATTCAAAATTAGCGGTTGATATTGGGTTAGTACCCCCACAGTATCTATTCCTGAGTTCGCACAATTACTGAGAGTAAAGTCAATTATTCTGTACTTACCACCAAAGGGCACCGCAGGCTTTGCAATTTTCTTTGTAAGTAATCCCAATCTTGATCCTTGTCCTCCTGCGAGTATCATTGCAATCATCTCTTTATTGGGCATATTAGTCCCCCCCACTTAAGTTTAGTATTTTATAATAATATCTTTATAATTCATATATTGATTATATTATATAATATTTTGAATTGTTTTAACATTGTTGTTTTATAGAATATTCACTTTTAGTATCTTATTTTTATTAATTACGTTATATTGTTATGATTCATTGTGCAAAAATATGTAATTTAGTAAATAACTTCCCAATTGTTGTTCACATCTGCTGTTATACTTTCTTCTATGACATAATTTGCTATCAGCTCCGATACATCTGTAGGTATATCTTTTATAACAGGTTTATCCTTAAACATTTCATATTCTCCACCGCCTGCTGCACGGTAATTATTCATAACAACCTCATATTCCATTTTTAAATCAATAGGTTTCCCATTATAATTCAATTCCACTACTCTAGCTCCTTCATCCTTTAAAATATCAAGCTTATACTCTATTCCTTCCCACATATCATAATTGTATGGTTGAAATGCTCCAATTCCATCTTTCTTTTTTATCCTAACTCGTTTTCCATCATACTTTTCAAAATAGCAGGCGCTTCGTTCCAGCGCCAGTTTTATATCCATGCCTGTTACCCTCATTACTCTTAAAGTATTTGGATATATATAACTAGATACTATTTCTCTCATAGTAACTCTTTCATTTAGCCCTTTTGCCTCATCAGTGAAAAGTGAGGTACAGGAAATATTGACACCTGAAGCCTTCATCTGAACCTTATTAATAAACTCTATAAACGGATTATCTTTTAATCTTGCCTGTAGAGGATTGTCTATTATCATACCTCCTTTTACAGTTCCAATTGGTTTATCCAACCACTGCTGAACCTTATATTCATAATCTCTAGTAATTGACAAAACATTACTATCATCATGTAAATCCGTCACTGTCACCACCTGCGAGCTTTTTTCGGCTATCTTCCATTCATTTGTATATTTTAACGATAGCTTGACTATACCTATGTATTTTCCGTGACTCCCAGGCTGAAGGAGTAAAACATCATTTATTGCTTTATTTTCAATAATCTTATGCTGATGTCCTGTAATAAGCACATCAATTCCTTTTATTTTTTCACATATCTCATAAGCCTGATTTTCTCCTGTAAGCTTTCCTATCGGTTTACCGCTTTCAATATCTTTCTCAAATCCTCCATGATAAGAAACTATAACTATATCTACCTTTTCCTTCTCCCTAAGATACCTTACCCACTTATCTGTACTTTCTACTGCATCCTCAAATACTAAGCCTTGTATATGCTTAGTATCCTCCCAGTTTGGAATATACTTGGTTGTAACTCCCAATATTCCTACCTTAGGCCCATGCTCAAATTTCTTTATTATATATGGTTTGCCAAAAGCACATTTATCATCGTATTCACTCAGTATATTTGCCGCCATCCACGGAAAGTCCGATTCATCCACAGCTCTATTTAATATATCCTTGCCATAATTAAATTCATGATTACCAATTACAGCTGCATCATATTTTAAATAATTCAAGACTTTTATTATTGGGTTGGCGCCATCATTATTAACTTTACAATAGTAATATGTTAGCGGAGTTCCTTGTATCAAATCACCGTTGTCAATGAGTATTGTATTTTCATTCTCATTTTGTACTTTTTTAATAAATGTTGCTATTTTAGATAATCCCAAGGGCTTCATACTATTATCAATATAACTTATTGGCAGTATATTGCCGTGTATATCACTTGTTACTAACACTATAACTTTTAACTGTTTCATTCATTACCTCCTATTTACTCCGGGGAGCACCATGAATCTTTATTTATATTGTAAACAAGTCTTTTGATTTTATTATAGCCTATTTAAAAATCACTGATAATTATTTTTGTCAAAGTATATAAAACAAAAAAATCAGCCGAAGCTGATTTTATTTAACCCATACAGTGGTTCCACTAGGTATATTTTCATATATATATTTTGCATCCTCTGTTGCTAACCGTATGCATCCGTGAGATATCTTCATGCCAAGCCTTCCGTCTACAATGTTGTTTCC
>JAEZDX010000521.1 GCA_023417975.1 Bacillota bacterium | reverse complement strand
CCTTATTTGGAATTATTGTTTTAAGCCCTATTTTGCTTATTGCTGCCTTAGTAATAAAAATTGATTCCGACGGTCCGGTAATATTTTCGCAGGAAAGAGTGGGCAAGAACGGAAAGCTGTTTAAAATGTACAAATTTCGTTCCATGGTAACAAATGCAGAAGAGCTGCTAGATAAACTTAAAGAAAAAAATGAGATGTCGGGGCCCATGTTTAAAATGACTAAGGATCCAAGGGTTACAAAGGTTGGAAAATTTTTAAGAAAAACAAGTATAGATGAGCTGCCTCAGCTGTTTAATATTATAAGAGGAGAAATGTCACTTGTAGGTCCAAGACCCAATTTGCCGAGAGAGGTTGAAGAATTTACAAGCTACCAAAGGCAAAAGCTGAATGTTAAGCCCGGACTCACATGTTACTGGCAGGTTATGGGTAGGAGCAGTATAGATTTTGAGGATTGGATGGAGCTAGATATTAAATATTTAAGAGAGAGAAATCTATGGGTTGACATTAAGCTCATAGTAAGAACATTTTTTGTATTGTTCGGAGATCGAAACGCCAGATGAAGGTATTAAAAAAACGCAATTATAAATTTTATTATAGGATTAATATTATTTTCATGAATTATAGATAGGGACTGATGCAAAAAGTTAGTTCATATCTATAATTTTTTTATGAATATTTATCAGGTTTTAGCGTTGAAGGTGTGAGGAGTTTATAAAGCTATGTACTGCTGTGGGAGTAGGTGCAAATAGTACTAAAGTAGAAGCTGAAGATTAACCCGTGTGATAAACTAGGCATGCAAAAAATCAAACTGCAGGATAATGGAAATTTATTGGATAAATGTTAGCATTATTATAAGAAATTTTTATATACAAGCTCTATAGGAAGAGGAAATGAGAAAGGTTATGAAGATTTTAGTCATATCAGGCTATGATGTCATCCGGGAAGGAGTAACGGCTATTTTATCAAGGCAGGAACATATATGTGTAGAATTTGCATCCGAAAGTGCGCAGGAGGTTATTCCGATAATAGAAAGCAGCAAAGTTGATATAGCGCTTGTCTGTATAGATAGGGAGGAGCAGTTAAGCACCATATATGAGATTAAAAGAACAGGGGCAAATATTAAACTGATTATATTTGATTTTAAAGGGGACAACAAGCTTTTTATAAGTGCCTTAAAGTATGGAGTTGAAGGCTATATCCTCGGAAGGGCAAACGAGGGGGAAATAGTTTATGCTCTTCATCAAATTTCAAGAGGCAGAAAGTATTATGATTCTTACTTTGTAGACCGCCTTGTAGACATGAAAAAGCCTCAGCCGGAAAGATTAGAGCTTCTGACTCCGAGAGAAAAAGAAATATTGCGCCATATTGCGGGAGGACTGAATAATCGAAAAATATGCGAACAACTGGCAATATCGGAAAATACGGTGAAAAAGCATATCAGCCACATTTTTGAAAAGCTTAAGCTTAAGGACAGAACGGAAGCCGCACTTTATGTAAATAAATACGGGATAAGGTGATTTGTTAAATTGTTGATATTAAAAGGAGCAGGAGGAAGAAGGAAATGGAGATAGTTGTAGCCGGAACTGGCTATGTGGGACTAGTTACAGGAGCATGTTTAGCACATGTAGGACATAAGGTTACATGTGTGGATATAGATGAAAATAAAGTGAAAAAGATGAAGAGGGGCATATCGCCTATATATGAACCTGGTTTAGAAGAGCTACTTAAGGAAAATTACAGAGAAGGCCGACTAAATTTTACTGTGGATTATCAAATGGCATATAGCTGCGCCGATGTAATATTTATAGGTGTAGGTACTCCCGAAAGAGAGGATGGATCGGCAAATTTGGACTATATTTATAAGGTGTCTGAGCAGATAGCTGAAAGCATAAAAAAGCATTGCCTTGTAGTAATAAAATCTACGGTGCCCATAGGTACCAATGACGATATAGAGGAATTCATAACGGAAAATACTGCACCTGGAATAAAAGTAGAAGTAGCTTCAAATCCTGAGTTTTTATCACAAGGAACTGCAGTAAAGGATACTCTTCAGGCTCACAGGATTGTGATAGGTGTAGAGTCTAAGGAAGCTGAGAATACTATGAAATTCATTTACGAGCCCTTCAAGCAGCCGTTAGTAATTACAAACAGGCGAAGTGCAGAGATGATTAAATATGCTTCCAATGATTTTCTTGCACTAAAGATTTCCTTTATAAATGAAGTTGCCAACATATGTGAACTTGTTGGTGCAGATATAGAGGATGTGGCAAAGGGGATGTCCTTTGATCCGAGAATAGGAGATAAATTCCTTAAAGCAGGCATAGGCTACGGAGGCTCATGTTTCCCAAAAGACACAAAGTCGCTGCACTGGCTGGCAGAAGATCACGGTTATGAGATAAAGAGAGTAAAGGCAACTATAGAACTAAATGAAAGTCAAAAGTTCAGACTTATGAAAAAGGCAAAAAGAAGATTTAAAAGGTTCAGTGGACTTAAAGTAGCAGTGCTTGGGTTAACCTTTAAGCCTGGAACGGATGACTTAAGAGAGGCACCTTCAATACCTAATGTAAGAATGCTTTTGGGAGAGGGAGCTGAAATTACAGCCTATGACCCTGTTGGAGCGGAAAACTTTAAAAAATTGTTTGACTTAAGTATTAAATACGTGGATCAGCCGGAGGAGGCTCTGCAGGACGCGGATGTGGCTTTTATATTTACAGAATGGGATGAAATAAAGAGCATACCGCTAAATAGATTTAAAGAGCTTATGAAAGAGCCTGTAATATTTGATGGTAGAAACTGCCACAGACTAAAGGAAGCGGAAGAGTCAGGGGTGGAATATTACTCCATGGGGAGAAAGCCGGTACTTGCATATTCAGATAAGATATCCATCATAGAGGCAGCTGCCGGAGTGGAGAAATAATGATAAATTTCTGCATTTTAGATAAGTACCGCTTCTGGATTAACTATGAGAGGAAGGATAGAATTGGGGAAAATAAAAGTACTACATATTGCCCAGTCAAATGGAGGTGTTGCCGAATATTTAAAAATGTTTTTCAAGCATATTGATAAAAGTACATTTCAATTGGATTTGTTATGCTCAAAGCAGTATAAAGCCGAAGAGAAATATTTTGATAAACTAGGTTACACGATTACTCTTATAGATATGGAAAGAGATATATGTTTACTAAAAGATTTTAATACAATGTTAAAAACAGTAGCTTATATAAAAAAAAGTAAACCGGAAATAATACATTTGCATAGTAGTAAAGCAGGTGCATTAGGTAGAATGGCATATGTATTAGGTAGACTTACATTTCAGTTTAAGAGAATAACAATTATTTATAATCCACATGGTTGGGCTTTTGATATGGATACTTCCAGCATAAAAAAATTTTTATATAAAACAATTGAAAAAATATGTGCCATATTTACTGATAAGATTGTAGTTATATCAGAATATGAAAAAAGGTGCGCACTTAGTTGTAAAATTTGTAAGTCAGATAAAATCAAAGTTATATATAATGGCATTGATTTAAATAAGTACTCACAATCTTATGACAAAGTGAAGGAATTGAATAAGTTAAGTATACCTTCCAATTCCTTCATTATAGGCATGGTTGGGAGATTAACAAGCCAGAAATCTCCGTATACATTTGTAAGCATTGCTAATGAAATTAAAAAAATGTATAAGGATGCTTATTTTATACTTGTTGGAGATGGGGAGTTAAAGGAGGAAACAGAGAAATTAATAAGGAAAAATAAATTAGAAAAAAGTTTCCTAATTACTGGATGGACTGAAGATGTTCCTAGATACGTATCGCTTTTTGATATTGCATTACTAACATCGAAGTGGGAAGGGTTCGGATTGGTATTAGCAGAATATATGGTAATGAGTAAACCTATTGTTGCTTCAAGAGTAGGTGGTGTTTTAGATATTATTAAGGATGGATATAACGGTATGCTAGCTGATGTAGATTGTGTTAACGAATTTGTGGACAAGATAATTAGAATAAAAACAAATGAAGATATTTATAAAACATTGATTATTAATGGACATAAATATGCTACTGAAAAGTTAGATATCATAAGAGTGGTTACAGAACATGAAGAAACTTATAAATATTATATAGATTATAAGAGAGCTATCAAGTTTAGTAATACTAATTTTGGAGGTTAGCTTAAAAGTGAATTTATTAGTTATCACTGACAAATTGTTTCCTGACGAAACGGGAGGGTCTTGCACATATAGTTATCAAACCTCTCTTTGTTTTCATAAACTAGGACACAAAGTTGATATTTTTACAGGTTATCCAGATAAAAAGGAAAATGATAAATATTTTAAAGGTATACATATTTACAGACATCTCAATAAAAAAAGCATATGGTATTCAGCCAAAATGCTGAAAAGAGTAATTGATACTAATGAGTATGATGCTGTATTGTTTCATTCAGTAATATCATGGTTTATATATTCACTTATTAGAAGAAGGTTGAGTAAAACACCTCAAGAAGTAGCAATTTTTCACGGACCATGGAGTAAAGAAGCAAAACTTAAATATATTTCTCAAAAACATTACCATAAACTAATGTTAATTCCCTTTATAAGATTAATTGAATATAGATACTCAAAGGGGATAAATAAATTCGTTGTATTAAGCAATTATATGAGAGAGCAACTCGAATTGATTGGAGATGGCGGTGAATCAAGGAAGTATGTTGTTATACCCGGAGGAGTCAACCTTAGTGAGTTTAATAGGCTATATAGTAAGGATGAAGCAAGGAGAAAATTACACATCGCAAATGATGAAATAGTATTTTTTTCGATGAGAAGATTGGATATCAGAATGGGTATTCAAAATGCTATAGCCGCACTAAATAGGATAAATTTGGGAGAAAGGAGGATAACATATATTATTGGAGGAAAAGGATCATATGAGAATGAACTCAGAAGAAAAGCACAAGATCTCGTAAAGGCGAGATGCATTTTCGCAGGATTTATACCAGAAGAAGAGATTAATGAGTATTTTTGTGCCGCTGATTTATTTTTGGTACCGTCAATTGATTTAGAGGGTTTTGGCTTAGTAATACTTGAGAGTTTGGCTATGGGACTGCCTGTTTTAGTAACGCCGCAAGGTGGAATGAAAGAACTGGAAGATAAGCTTGAAGGTTTTTACTTAACAGATGGATTTAAGCCAGAAGATATAAGCCAAAAAATACAAGAACTTTTTTTAGAAGGAAAACTTGATATATGTTATGGAGAGAATTTAAAGGAATATGACTGGAGTGAGATAACCAAAAGAATCGAAGTCTATATCAGTAGTATTATTTCGGAGGTAAAATATGAAAAGCCCATTAGTATATATAATAATATTAAATTATAATGGGGCTGGACTTACATTAGAGTGCGTTGAGAGCTTTAAGAGAATTAACTATAAAAATTATAAAATAGTAGTTATTGATAATAATTCAAGTGATGATTCCTATAAAATATTACTTGAAAAACTAAATAACTATGAAAATTGTGTGTTTATTAAGCTTGAGGATAACTTAGGATACGCCGGAGGAAATAATATCGGTATAGATATGGCTATAAAAGCTAAGGCTGAATATATTCTAATTGCAAATAATGATATAATCGTGGCTGAAAATTTTTTGAATTTGTTAGTCAATTCATTAAACGAAGAAAAAAATCTAGCTGCAGTTACACCAAAAGTATTTTATTATAACACAAATATAATTAATTCTTTCGGTTCATATAAAAATGCTTTCGGTAAAATTAAAAATATTGGTATAGGTATGCTTGATTCTGAGAGGTTTGAAAGTGACTTATATGTAAAGTTTTTGATGGGATGTTGTATTCTGTTTAGAGCAAATATTCTTAGTGAGATTGGAGGCTTTGATGAGAGATATTTTATGTATCTGGAAGAGAGTGATTTGTTTGAGAGAATAAACAAAGAATACAAATTAAAAGTAATATCAAAATCAAAGGTGTGGCATAAAGAATTCGGCAGTAGTAAAAGTAGTAATGGAAAAATAAATTATTTTTCCACATATTACTTAAGGAGAAATTCGCTTTTGTATATAGATAAGCATTACGGTATTAAAGGAATTATATCTAAAATTATGTACTTTTCCATTGATTCACTTAAAATACTTCTTAATATAAAAGACAAAAAATTAAGAAATGTCATTAAACTGGCTTGGAGTGATTATTTTAGATCTCATTTTTTTAGAAGTGAAATAATACAGCAAATGCTTAAATCATGAAAAGTTTATTTGGTGATTTATTAAGTTTAAACTAGTGTAGAAAGTGGGAATAAAAAATTGAAGGAAGTACTTATAATATCTCCATTTGTACCATATGATAAAGTACCGCACGCTGGCGGCAAAATACATAATTACTATATTAAAAGGCTGAATAAGGAACCAAACTTGAATATTAAACTAGTTACTTTTGCTTCAGTAGAAGAGATAAATTTTATTGATTTGGAAAGTTATAAAGTAAATTATGATATTTCATACTACTCAGATGGAAGTGTGAGTAGAGATATTAAGAGAATAATACTTAATTTGAACTCAAAATTGAATCCTATACATAAAAACGGCGGAGTCTGTTCGGGTTTTATTAAGTATCATATAAGAAAAAAGCTGCATGAACTAAAAAAACTAAATTACGTGCCTGATGTTGTTGTTATGGAATGGACTCAAATTGCGCTGCTGATAAATGAAGTCAAAGTAAAATTTCCACTTTCAAAGATTATTATTTTAGAACATGATGTATTCTACCAAAGGTTCTTTCGAATGTTTGAAAATGAGAAGAATATACTAAAAAAATGTATTAGAAAAATTAAATATTTAAAATTAAAAAGTTCAGAACTGGATGCTCTTGCGGCTGCAGATGCGGTATTTACTCTAAATTATAAAGACAAAAGCCTGCTTCAGGAGTCAAAGCTTAATATAAAAAAATTGGATTTTATTTGTCCATACTATGATAAAATGTACGATTGTGAACCGACCTTAAAAGATAAAAACCTTATATTTTATGGTGCCATGGATAGACAAGAGAATTATGATACTTGTATATGGTTCATCGAAAATGTTTTATATAAATTAATAAAATTAGATAATGAATTTAAATTTTATATAGTTGGTAATAAGCCGAATAAAAGCCTCTTAAAATATAAGTGTGAAAATATAGTTATTACTGGATTTGTAACAGATGTAAAAAAGTATTTGGAAAAATCACTTTGTATGGTTGCACCATTAGTAAATGGTGCTGGTATTAAAATAAAAATTTTGGAAGCTATGAGCGCAGGATGCGTAATATTGACTAATGAAATAGGAATAGAGGGTATACCTGCAGTTAATGGCAAACACTATATTCATTGCGAAAAGCCTAATGAATATATAGATACAATTATGTGTTTATCTTCAGGAATATATGACTTAGTGGGAATATCTCAGGAATGCAAAAGGTTCGTGCAGAAAAATTTTGATTTTGATTCAAGTTACAAAAAATATAAGGAGGAAATAGAAAGCTGAAAAGTATAAGAAAATTCTGATTATCGGATTAGTATACGAGGAGATTAACAATGGATATTTCAATAATAATTGTAAGCTATAATACTAAGGAATTGCTTCACAATTGTATCAAATCAATAATTGATCAAACTCATGGCGTGAAATTTGAAATTATTGTAGTAGATAATAATTCAACTGATGGAAGTATAGATATGGTTAGGTATGTCTTTCCAAATGTTAGACTAATAGCCAATGAGCAAAATTATGGATTTGGCAGAGCTAATAATATTGGAAGTAAACTTAGTATTGGAAAGTACCTGCTATTTTTGAATTCCGATACAATCTTAGTAAATAACGCTTTAATGGAATTCTATCAGTTTTTCGAAGAAAACAAGAATAAATATAATATTGGAGTATTGGGAGCAGTTTTACGAGCCGCAAACGGAGACAAGGTTCATTCCTACGAAATATTTCCTAGGATGATATATTTTATAAAACAAAATATAAAGAGAGCAATTAAGTATGATGATATTATTAGTAAAATCAAAGGGGTGGATGTTACTAGAATGGAAACATTCAAAGAAGTATTTACATGGAAAGAAGTTGATTATATTACAGGAGCGGATCTTTTCATGGAAAAATCATTATTTGAACAGTTGGAAGGGTTCGATGAAGAGTTCTTTATGTACTTTGAAGAAAGTCACTTGCAGTACAGAATTAATACGCTTGGTAGGAAAAGAATTATCTTAACATCTCCAAGAATAATTCATTTGGAGGGAAAGAGCAGTTCAAATAATAAAAGAAGACTTATGTTTGATAAAAGTATGATGCTATATTTTAGAAAGACGTGTAGTAGAGGGAAATTCAGAATTTTTAAACTGACTTATCTTGTAACAACTCTTATCTCATTAATGACCTGGAGAGAATATTCAATTAAAGACAATATAAATTATTTAAAGAAATATAGTTGTTTTTAAGTAGTCTTAAAAGAAAGTATAGGTGATAATTTGTACATTCATGATTATTCAAATAAAGAATTGTATTTGCTTCATGAATACTTAGAGAAAGAACATTTCAAAGCATTATACGATCAAATAGAGAAAGAAGGATACCTTATAAAAGACTTTATAATACTATCAAAGAAGCTAATATTAAGAAGATTTCTTGGAGCAGTGAAAAGAAGAAAAAATATATTTAAATCATTTAAGGTGATGTTAATGGAATATTCAAAAAACCTTAAATTAAAATGTTTGAAGGATAAGATATTGATAGTTGGAATAGCGCCGTATGATAACCTTATGTTTAAATATAAAAATATATTTAGGAAAAATAAGTGTATCTATTTTACATCATGGCAAAGCTGGGATGGAACTGTTTTTCCTAAAGGGGAATATAAAAATAAACCAGAGTTTGAAAAGATATTAAAGAATAATTTTAAAGCTTGTGCATGTGTTTCAAAAGAAACAGAGAGAGGTATAAAGCAATTCTTTTGTCATACTGAAGTCGTGAATCATTCAATAAACTTAAAAGAGTATAAAAATAAAGAAAAGTGTGAAAAAAATAAAGTTACTAGATTTATTTTCTTAGGGCAATTCATCGAAAGAAAAAATATAGCATTCATCCTAAAATGGCTTGAGGAGAGTTCGCAGCTAAACTGCGAATTTAATTTTGCAGGAGAGGGTGAATTGAGGGAAGAAATTAGAGATATTTGCTATAAAGACAGTCGTGTTAATTTGTTAGATAAATTATCAAAAGAACAAATTAAAAGTACCTTGAAACATTATGATTTTTTAGTGTTGCCTTCCAAGGAAGAAGCATTTGGTATTGTTCTGATAGAGGCTTTGGCAGTTGGGGTACCATGTATAGTATCAGATACACTTGGACCAAAGGAAATTATAACAGATATGTTTAATGGATTAATATTTGACAAGTTCAAGTATGACGAGTTTAAAAATGTAATGGACAAGGCATGTAATATAGAAAATGATGAGTACTCTTATTTATCCAATAATTGCATTAAAAGCTCAATAAAATACGATACATCTAACATCGTGAAAAAATGGATAAAATTATTAAATAGATTATAATAGCGAATAAGGAGAAAATATCTTTATGAGTGAACTTGAAATAAAAGGAGAAAAAGTTTCGACGAAAGGCATAAGAGTCAGCAAACAGAAGTCCGTAATTAAAAATTTATCATATGTAATTGTTTCAAATTTCATAACGTTAGTCATTTCTATAATAACCAGCATTTTGATTCCTAGGGCGTTGAGTGTATCACAATATGGTTACTTCTCATTATTTAATTTTTATAGTGGTTATTCATATTTCTTTCATCTGGGCCTTGTCGACGGAATCAGCATACT
>JAEZDX010000106.1 GCA_023417975.1 Bacillota bacterium | reverse complement strand
CCCTAATTCTATTCATTATGGAACAAATCTTCTTCCAAGAAAAAATCGGTCCTTGTCATTGAGGATAATTTTACCACAAGCAACTTGTATAAGCCATATTTTTTCATTTTGTTAAGCTAAATCTAATAAACAACATCAATTTATTTGAATATTTGTATCGATTTTATCAATTTTACTGTATAAGCGTAATACGATAATATATTTCTATATGCTATCATACCTAAATGCTGGGAGGTTAACAGTGATGGAAGGAAGTATTAAAGAAATTCTTATTTCATTAGGAGCGGATTTATGCGGCATAGCTAATATTGATAGATTTTACGGTGCTCCTAAAGGTTTTCACCCTACAGATATTTATAAAGAATGCAAATCAGTTATTGTCTTTGGCCTTTGCCTACCAAAAGGTACTGCATTTGTAGACCCAAAATTCATTTATGGAAGATTCAATGATTTAAACGCGGAAAAGCTTGATTACATATGCAGCTCAGCCTGTAAAGAAATTGAAAAGTTAGGAGCTATTGCTGTGCCTATACCTTCAGATTCGCCTTATGAATATTGGGACAGTGACAAAATGGAAGGCAGAGGACTACTTTCGCTAAAGCATGCAGCTGCACTGGCTGGCTTGGGACAACTAGGCAAAAATACTCTTTTAATTAATAAAAAACATGGCAATATGTTAACTCTAGGCGCTCTTCTCACCAATCTTGATTTAAAATCTGATCCATTATCTCAGGAGTTATGTTCCAGAAACTGCAGACTCTGTCTTGATAATTGTCCTCAAAAAGCCCTTGATGGCAGTACAGTTAATCAAAAGCTGTGCAGAGAATATGCTTACGGCGTCAGCAAACGTGGATTTTCAACTGTAAACTGTAACAAATGCAGAGTAATTTGCCCAAAAGCCCTTGGAATGAATTGAGCTTCAAATATACTATCATATTCTTTTCATTATCCAACAAAATAATTACATTCTCAACTCCTCCACAAAAGTTTCATTGCTGCCGGCACAAGCTCAATAGCTCATAACAAAACAATCCACAATAAAGTCAGCTAACTGCACATTATTGTGGATTGTTTTGTTAGTTTAAAATTATCTTTACTTAATCTTACACGTTGGAAATTCCGATTACTATTATTAATATTATGCCAAGAAGAAGTAATGTATTGATTATTAATCCTGCAATAGCAAGTCCAATTTTACGCCCTTTTGAAGCCGCTCCTACAATACCTAATATTAATGCAACAACATTTGCTACCATCAATAGTATAGCTACAATGCCTACTATTGCATAGCCTGTTTCACTTGTATAGGAATTCTCATCAATAGTAACTGCTGCGATAAGTGTTATAAAGTAGCTAAAAGCCAGTACCAATGACATTATAAAGGACGCTACACCTAACCCTGATTGTTTTACTGCAAACTGATTGTACTGAGTGTTAAATCCATTATTCTGATTATATACCGGGTTTTGGTTATACATTGGATTTTGCCCAAAACCTTGATTTTGATTATATCCCGGATTTTGGTTATACGCCGGACTCTGATTAAACCCTTGAAACTGATTGTCATTTGGACTTTGATTGTAATTCCAATTGTCAGTATTGTAGCCCGCATCTCCGCTTTGAGGCAAATCATTACTTTGCGGAGTGTTTGAATTAAAATTATTACCTTCCATCCTTGTCCCCCATCCTCAAATATTATAGCTATGCAAGTTTATGTTGGAATTTAGTGATGTTTAAACTCACACTTCATTAATTATTGCAATTATAATTTTAACATTAATTCATTTTATAGTAAATTGCTTTATCAACGACTGCGAATAATGATGAACCGTCCCTAGCTTATTTCAATCTATTGATAGTCTCTATTATCTTATCGGTATATTCAATGGTACCGAATTGTCCGCCTAAGTCCCTCGTAACTGCCTTTCCTTCTTCAATTATCATTGAAACAGCCTTTTCAACAAGTTCAGCTGCCCTAAACTCTCCTAAATATTTCAACATCTGCACTCCTGAAAGTATCATCGCTGTAGGATTTGCAATATTCTTTCCAGCTATATCCGGAGCACTTCCATGTACAGCTTCAAAGATGGCTATATCCTTTCCCATATTCGCACCCGGCACAACACCAAGTCCTCCAACAAGTCCGGCACACAAATCTGATACTATATCACCGTAAAGATTTGGAAGCACCAAAACATCACTAGCCTCAGGAGCTTGAACCAACTTCATACACATTGCGTCGATAATAGTATCTTCAAATATAATTTCGGGATACTCTTTGGAAATAGCACGCGCAATATTAAGGAACATCCCGTCAGTGCATTTCATTATGTTAGCCTTATGCACAGCTGTTACCTTTTTCCTTCCCTGCTTTCTTGCAAGCTCAAAGGCATATTTTATTATCCTTTCGCAGCCTTTTCTAGTAAATATCTTAATACTTTCTGCAGCATCCTCGCCAATCATATGTTCCACTCCGGCATATAGATCTTCCGTGTTTTCTCTTACAATAATAAGGTCCACATTCTCATATCTAGAGAATATACCTTTATAGGTTTTAACGGGTCTTACATTGGCATATAAATCAAAATGTTTTCTAAGCGCTACGTTCACACTTCTGAAACCTTCTCCTACAGGTGTTGTTATAGGGCCTTTTATAGCCACCTTATTCTTTTCTATTGATTTCATAACAGTTTCCGGAAGCGGAGTTC
>JAEZDX010000101.1 GCA_023417975.1 Bacillota bacterium | reverse complement strand
CCTCTCATGCAAAAATCCTAGATAGATTAAAAGAAGGTGAATATATACATGCAGAGGATGAAATATTTCGTCGTTCAGATGATACTTCCTTCCCGGTAGAATATTTTACTCATCCCCAGTACCGAGACGGAAAAATAGTGGTAGCTGTTGTAACCTTTATGGATATCTCAGAACGAAAAAAATCCCATGACGACATTGTATTTCTAAGCTATCACGATCAACTTACCGGATTATATAATAGAAGATACTTCGAAGATGAACTGCTGCGGTTGGATTGTCCATCAAATTACCCATTAACGATTGTGATGTCTGATATGAATGGATTAAAACTAATTAACGATTCATTAGGGCATTCCGTTGGTGATGAGCTGCTGAAAAAAGTAGCTGATGTACTAAAACAAGGCTGCAAAAAAGATAGTGTAATCGCAAGACTCGGCGGAGACGAATTCGTTATGCTGTTTCCACGTACGAGTTTAAAGGAAACAGAACAAATTATTAATACAATTAATAGTATTGCTGTTCAAGAAACAGTAGGAACAGTCCAGTTATCTATTTCTTTCGGCTATGCTTCAAAAACAAGCAGCAAGGACGATATTCAAGAAATATTTAAAAGAGCCGAGGATAATATGTATAAGGAAAAGCTTCTTGAAGGCCCAAGTATGAGAAGTAAGACAATAAGTGCACTTATTAGTACCTTTAATGAAAAGAATGAGAGAGAATAGGCTCATTCTCAAAGAGTATCGGAACTGTGTAAGAGCTTGGGTGAAGCACTTGATCTATCTTCACGTGAAATTGAAGAATTAAAAAGCGTAGGATTGCTTCATGATATCGGTAAAATTGCGTTTGAAGATAGTCTACTGAATAATCCGGGAAAGTTATCCAAGGACGAGTGGAATCAAATAAGACGCCACCCTGAAATAGGCTACAGAATCCTCAGTACGGTTAATGATATGGCTGAAATGGCCGAATACGTACTGACCCATCATGAAAGATGGGATGGAAACGGATACCCCAAGGGCTTGAAGGGATCGGATATACCTTTACAATCAAGAATTATAGCTGTTGCAGATGCATATGATGCCATGATAAGTGAACGAAGCTATCGCAGCCCTTTATCGGAAGAGGCCGCTATAAAGGAATTGATTAAAGCCGCAGGTACGCAGTTAGACCCTGAAATAACCAAAGTATTTATTGAGAAGGTATTAGGGAAAAAATCTGATCTTTAGTTATATTATGTGTTTACAAAATCGGAAATAATTGAAAAACCCAGTAACCATTGAGGCTACTGGGTTTTATAAGTGTGCCCGAGAGGAATCGAACCCCCGGCACGCGGTTTAGGAAACCGCTGCTCTATCCTACTGAGCTACGAGCACATAAGATACTTTTATATTTTAGTATAATTTCATTTCAAAGTCAACGGGTATGCTATAGTTATTTTAACCGTATTGTATTTCTCAATAATTTCCCTTTATTCCCCCTTTATGCTAAAATAGAAATACATTATAGTTATTAAAGACGCAAGACACTGTTAGTTACTATGATACACATTTTACCGCAAATTTATCCGAAGGTGATGTAATGGTTTATAAAAATTCTGCTCAAAGATTTAAAGATATAGTAAAAATAATGGCTTACTATGGCTTTGGCTATATAGTGGATACGAAGCTGAGCAAGGGCAAAAAATCTCCTGCTAACCTAAGAAGAGCTTTTGAGGAACTTGGGCCTACCTTTACTAAGATTGGTCAAATTCTCAGTACTCGTCCAGATATTCTGCCACCAGAATACGTAGCTGAACTGTCAAAGCTGCAGGACAGCATTCCCCCTGAGAGCTTCGAAGATATCAATGAAATTTTTCAAAAGGATTTCTCTCACGGTGTTGATGAGCTGTTTTTAAAATTCGATAAAAAGCCTATGGCTTCCGCTTCTATTGCCCAGGTACATAAAGCTGTTTTAAAGGACGGCAGAGAAGTTATCGTAAAAGTCCAAAGGCCTCATATATATGAGAAAATGAAAATGGACATATCCATTCTCCATAGAATCTTAAGCTATACAAAGGTTAGATTTAAAGACGCATTAATAGATCCTAAAGAAGCCTTGGATGAAATAAGCCTGTCAACGGAAAAAGAACTGAATTTCGAGTATGAAGTGAAAAACATTGAAAAATTCTCTGAGTTTAACAATAAAGTTGATTACATATATACTCCCTATGTTGTGAATGATATGTGCTCAAAATGTGTAATTACCATGGAGAGAATAGACGGCATCAAAATCACTGATATGTCTAGGTTGCAGGAAGAAAATGTAGATTTTAATATCCTTGGGCGAAACCTGGCACTGTCATATTTTAAGCAAATCTTTGAAGATGGCTTTTTCCATGGAGACCCCCATCCCGGTAATATACTCATTGTGAACAATAAGCTCTGTTTTATAGACTTTGGCATTATGGGTGAAATATCTCCTTCCTTAAAGGATGCACTTAATGAATTATTCATTGCAACAGCCTATGAAGATGTAAATAAGCTTATTTCTGTATTAATGTCTATAGGAATACGAAAAGGCTTTGTAGACAGAAATAGACTATATGAAGATATTGATTACCTTATGTCCAATTATCTTTCTACCTCCCTAAGGAATATAAAGGTCTCTATGGTATTACAGGATGTGTTTGAAATATCCACGAGAAATAACATAAAAATGCCTAAGGAATTGACTTTGCTTGTTCGAACAATGGTAATAGTTGAAGGGGTTGTTGCAAAAATATCTCCTGATATTAATCTGTTGGACGTAGCTATACCGTACGTCAAAGCCAGTACTCGCAAAAGCTGGCTGAAGGACTTAAGCGTGGAAGAATTTGTTCTAAAAACTATGCGCTTTTCTAATGACAGTTCTAAACTCCCTTCAAAACTGCTTGAATTGTCGGATAGTATAATCAGAGGAAGGGCAAGAGTGCAGCTGGAGCATAAAAATATAGATAAACCTATTCATTATCTTGACCGCATGGTAAATCGTTTGGCATGTTCATTAATGATAGCATCCATGATCATAGGCTCCTCCTTGATAATAGACTCAAACGCCGGAAGCCGGGTATACGGAATGTCCCTTCTTGGGCTTCTTGGCTTTATAGCCTCAGGAGTAGCTTCCTTGTGGCTTTTCATAAGTATAATCCGTTCAGGAAAATTGTAAGAAAAGCAAAAAGCCTGTGTTAGTTTTTATCTACATCAGGCTTTTTCACTCTATCATTTATTCATCTGGTCCTTCATATTATCTGCTGCATCTGCCATTTTGTCCATCATTCTGTTTATTTCCATATCTCCGCCATCACGCTTTACGAACCTCATTCTATGTCCTGTAAACAAAGCAGCCAACCCTCCGAATATGGTTACAGGCGGCATAACTACCGTTGTAAGTACAACTGCATTAACCGGAACATTAACTACAGTATTATCGTTTTTCTTTATAGTAAATCTAGTCTCTTGACCTTGTCTTATCAATCTTCTTATACTGTCCCTAATGTTGTATTCCCGGTTATTATTTCCTTCATAGTTTCCTTTATGTTGTCTTTCAATGTAAACCAGCGCTTCCACTATATCTCCGTTACTTCTTTCAAGCGCATCCTTAGCTTCTTCGTAGCCGACATTAGCTCTTCTTCTTAATTCATCAATTTGCTCCAAGCTTATATTCATTATAACGACCTCCTATAAAATATACTTTCCTTTTTGCTATGATTTTATTATATAGGAGGAAAATTAAAGTAAATTTAGACAAACATTAGAATTGGATTAAAAATGCTCCAATCTGCTATTTTATTCCTTACAGCCACTGTTCCAGTCTCTTTTTTATTTCAATTAAAAACTCTTCCGTATTTACTACAGACTTATTTTCAAGCTCCGAAAGCGGCGCAAGATCCTTAGTCATAACACCCTCTTCTATAGTCTTTACCGCTGCCGCCTCCAGCTTATCGGCAAAGCTCACAAGCTCACTGATGCCATCCATTTCTCCTCTTTTCCTTAGAGCTCCTGTCCACGCAAATAACGTAGCCATAGAGTTTGTTGAGGTAGCCTTTCCTTTAAGATGCTGATAATAATGCCTCTGTACAGTCCCATGTGCAGCTTCATATTCATAATGGCCTTCAGGTGATACCAATACTGAAGTCATCATTGCAAGACTTCCAAAAGCAGTTGCTACCATGTCGGACATAACATCTCCATCATAATTTTTACATGCCCAGATGAATCCGCCTTCAGATTTTATAACTCGTGCTACAGCATCATCGATGAGTGTATAGAAATATTCAATGCCTGCTGCTGCAAATTTATCTTTATATTCCTTATCATATATATCATTAAATACATCCTTAAATCTATGATCATATACTTTTGATATAGTATCCTTAGATGCAAACCATAAATCCTGCTTCATATCCAATGCATAATTAAAGCATGCTCTGGCAAAGCTTTCTATAGAATTATCAAGATTGTGCATTCCCATAACTACACCAGAACCCTTAAATTCATGCACCAATTGCTTTGAAACTTCACCTTCAGCAGAAGTATATACCAACTCAACTTTTCCAGGTCCTTCAACCTTATACTCAACATTTCTATACACATCTCCATAAGCATGTCTAGCAACGGTTATAGGCTTTGTCCACGTTTTTACAAATGGCTTTATACTGTCTACAATTATAGGAGTACGGAATACTGTACCATCCAATACTGCTCTTATTGATGCGTTTGGACTCTTCCACATATCCTTTAAATTATATTCCTTCACTCTGTCAGCATTTGGAGTTATTGTGGCACATTTTACTCCAACACCATACTTTTTAATTGCATTAGCAGCATCAATTGTAATCTGATCGTCAGTTTCGTCCCTTTTTTCCAAGCCGAGATCGTAATACTCCGTCTTTAATTCTACGTATGGTTCCAACAGTAAATCCTTAATCATCTTCCAGATGATTCTTGTCATTTCATCTCCGTCCATTTCTACCAACGGTACATTCATCTTAATTCTTTCCAAGTTAAAGCCCCTCTTTCCTTATTATTACAAACCCCAAATTTGCATAGGATAATAAATACTATCCTAGCAAATATATAATATTATAAAAGAAACAGCATCTACATTCAAGTTATACATAAGCTTGTAAAATAAGAATTTCTATGCATCGTTTTCCTTCAATTTTAACTATATTCAAAAATTAATCACTCTTTTTTATTATACATTCATTTTTCTACATGTTCTGGCATAGTAATATAAATTGTGCTAGAATTATTACCATCAAACTAAAAAAACTTGGGGGAGTGCCTATGTTCAAAAATCTTAAGGTTCGGGTAAAGATACTGTTGTTTTCGGCTGTAATGCTGTTTCTGATTGGTATAGCCAGTGCAACCGGGTATTATTATATTTCTCGTTCCAATACCAATTTATCAAATATGTATACTAATAATTTAATGTCTATTCAATGGTTGGAAACATGTAAGAGCGAGGCGAGTGCTATCGAAGCTGAAACCTACTATATAATACTTCACTCAGATAACAATACATATCAAAAGCAAAAACTGAGTGATATTATCCAAAGAGAAAAAGCTTTTGATGAGAATTGGACAAAATATAAGAAATCAAACCTGGACGGCTATGAAAAAGAGGCTATCCCATTTGTTGATAATTTAATAAAGAAGTATCGGGATGAACGTACAGAAGCAATTAACATTGCTATTGAAACAGGTGATGCAAATAAAGCCTTGGATAATTATTATGCTGCTGAGAGGCACGCTATGGAGTTTCAAAACTATCTTAAGGATTTAGCCTCTCACAGTTCCGGCAATGCCAAAGCTGTTAATACTCAAAATTCTAAAGACTTTGCTACTTCAGCTTTTATGTTTTTAGGTATTTTTGCAGGCTCTATCCTAATTGGATTGTTTTTAACTTATACTGTATCCAGGTCAATATCTACACCTTTGGCCTTAGCTGTTAATCACTTGAAAACTCTTTCTACAGGGAATTTTTCTGCAGACTTCCCAAAGAAGCTGAAGGGACGTCGTGATGAAATTGGTTTGATATCAAATTCAATTAATCAAATGCAGGACACTTTAAGAGAGTTAATATCTGAAATAAAACTTGAGGCAAAGACAATCCGGTCTGTTGTTGATAGCGTTTCGGGAAACATAGATATATTGAATAGCAGTATGGAAGACGTATCCTCCGCAACACAACAGTTATCTGCCGGAATGGAGGAAACAGCTGCATCTTCCCAGGAAATGAATGCTACATCTTCCGAAATAGAAAAATCAATACAATCCATTGCTCAAAAAGCTCAGGAAGGCGCTGAAGAAGCAACTAAAATAAAAATGAGAGCAGAATCCATTAAACTAAGCTTTTCAGAATCTCAGCAGAAAAATGAGGATACTTTCAACAAGACTAAAGAAGAGCTTGAAAAAGCAATAGAGGCTTCTCGAATTGTTGAAAAAATAAATGTACTGTCTGAATCAATAATTCAAATTACATCACAAACAAATCTTCTTGCACTTAATGCTGCAATTGAAGCAGCCAGGGCAGGAGAATCCGGAAAAGGCTTTGCCGTTGTAGCAGAAGAAATAAGAAAGCTGGCTGAACAGTCAAAGGATACTATAGGCGAAATACAAGGCTTGACTAAGAAAGTAGTTGAATCGGTAAATACATTATCATCAAGTTCCTCTCATCTATTAACCTTCATGTCTAATGATGTAAATGAAGATTATAAGACTATGCTTAATGTAGCAGATAAATATACCACCGATGCAGGCTTTGTAGATAATCTTGTTACGGAATTCAGTGTAACCTCTGAAGAGCTTTTAGCTTCTATTCAGAATATACTTAATATCATTGAGCAGGTTACCCTTTCTTCAAACGAAGGTGCTGAAGGAACTACAAATATTGCGGAGAAAATTACAGATGCTGCAGATAAAGCCAATGCAATTTTGAAAGAAATCCTAAAATCTAAGGAAAGCTCTGAAAACTTGAAGCATTATATTTCAAAATTTGAGGTTTAATTTATAAATATAACCCGGGAAGATACTTCCCGGGTTATATTTTATTCTTCTATTATCACCCCTTCAACATGTCTTTTATCCATCATTTTCTTCTTCTTTCTGTTATCTTTACTTTCAAACACTATGTCAAAATCATAATCTTCAGGATATAATTCTTTTCCGTCTACATATAATGAAAGTCTCTTATAATTTATCTTAAATTTCTTTTTCATTACAATTACAGTAACATCCCCCTTACTGTTTTCCATCTCGCACACAATGCCGGTTCTTCCCATAGTACTTATATATACACAGTCTCCCACCTTAAAGGTAGATTGTCTTTTTTGCTTTTGGATAGCCGTTTCTGTCTTTTTCTGCTCTTTAATATTTTCCAGCTGCTTCTCGTGCAGCTCCTTCATCTCATCATCTACAAGGCTTACATTTTCCTGCTTCAGAATTGGCATTTCATATTTTTTTTCTTCCTTATAGGTAATTTTATGAGCTCTTTCTATCATGCTTTTACTCATGCCAAGCCTTAAAGCTATTAAAAAGGCATTACTCTCTCCTGCCCTGCCAACTGTCAGCTTATATAGCGGTTTCAGTGTATTAATATCAAATTCCATACAGCCGTTTTTAAATCCCGGTGTGTTGTCGGCAAATTCCTTTATCTCGCTGTAATGAGTAGTAGCTATCATAATACCTCCCTTTTGGTGAATCTCCTCCATTACAGCTACAGCTATCCCCATACCTTCTCCGGGATCTGTTCCCGCTCCTATCTCATCAAGAATTACAAGAGAACGATTGTCTGTACAATTAAGAATATTAATTATATTTTTTATATGAGAAGAGAAGGTACTAAGGCTCTGTTCTATACTCTGCCCGTCTCCGATATCCACGAGAATGTCTGCAAATATGGCTAAATTACTGCCCTTCTCTGTCGGCACATGAAGTCCGCACTGAACCATCATAGTAAGAAGTCCCACGGTCTTAAGTGCCACGGTTTTTCCTCCTGTATTAGGACCTGTTATAATGAGACTTCTATAGTCATCACCTATAGTAAGGTTTAACGGAACTGCAGCTTTACCCAACAGAGGATGCCTTCCCGAAATAATATTTATATAATTGTCATCATTTACCGATACTGAGCTTCCGTCAATATACTTACTATACTTTCCCTTTGAGAATAAAAAATCATAGTGCGTCATAGTTTCAACATTAATGGATATTTCTCTTTGAAAGCTTTCAGTCTCAGCAGTAAGAGAGCATAGTATTTTATACACCTCATTTTCTTCCTCTATTCTTTGTACATTGAGTTCGTCCTGAAGCTTTCTCACCTCTTCAGGTTCAACAAATACGGTAGAACCGCTGGCAGAGCTGTCATGAATACTTCCCGATATACTGTTCTTGTATTGACTCTTTATTGGTATTACGAACCTTCCGTTTCTTATGCTAACAAGACTATCCTGTATATAGCTCTTATACTGTGAATTTTTCATAACTCCATCAAGCTTTACCTTAATCCTATCCTCCAGTATATTTATCCTTTTTCTAATCTTTGAAAGCTGTGAAGTGGCTTTATCGTCATCACGGCCTTTTACAATACACCTTTCA
>JAEZDX010000064.1 GCA_023417975.1 Bacillota bacterium | reverse complement strand
AATTACCCCATTGTGCACTCATTAGATTGTCCCCCTATTGAATTAAAATCTTTAAAAAAGTTTGGATAAGATTTTTGCACAGCTAAATGATTATTAATAATCACCGGCTCCTTACATCTTAAAGATGCCACAGCCATGGCCATAACAATCCTATGGTCATTCCAGGAATCTACTGTTCCGCCCTTAAGGAAGTCTACCCCTCTAATAACCAAAGAATCTTCCTTTTCCGTTATATTTGCTCCAAGTTTATTTAGTTCGCTGGTGATAGCATGAAGTCTGTCACACTCTTTTATTCTCAATCTTGCTGCATTGTATATCAATGTCTCGCCATCACTAAGAGCAGCTAAAACTGTAAGAATCGGTACTAAATCTGGAATTTGAGCTGCATCAATATTTATAGCCTTTAACGCTGATTTTTTAGCAAAAATGCTATTATCTAAAACTGTTATATCACCACCCATAAGCTTCACAATATCTATTAATGCTCTGTCACCTTGTAGTGAAAGTATATTTAAATTATTACAATGTACGGAACCATTCAATAAACCTGCAGCTATGAAAAATGCTGCCTGTGAATAATCACCTTCTACATTATATTGTCCCGATTCATATTTTTGACTACCACATATTTCAAAAGAAGCATAATTGTTGTTCTTTATGGTGATACCAAAGCTTTGAAGTACATCCAAGGTTAAATCTATATATGGCTTTGATTCCAAAGGCCCATCTATGTTTATTATTGAACTGCCACTGAGAAGAGGAAGTGCAAATAGCATTCCGCTTATAAACTGTGAGCTTACTCCTCCGGGAAGTCTGTAAGTACCCGGAGAAAGCTTACCTTCAATTCGGACAGGAAGAAAACCGTTGTTATTAGCGTACTTGATGTGCTTTTCATCAAATATTTTATAGTAAGGAGTAAGAGGCCTTTCAACTAGCTTTCCTCTACCATGAAATAGTACACTTTTTTCTTGCAGCAGTGCAATGGGAATTAAAAATCTTAACGTAGAACCGCTTTCGTCACAAAAAAGTTCCTCGCCGGAATAACATATGGCACCGGTACTTTCAATATTAATTTCATTTTCAATTGCAGTTATATTCACCCCAAGGTTTCTCATAACCTGGCAAGTTGCGGTTATATCTTTGGAAATATCTATATTTGTGATTTTACTGTTTCCTTCTGCCAAAGAAGCGCATATTACAGCTCTATGACCTAAGCTTTTTGAGGAAGGAGTTATAACTGAACCTTCCAGGAAGGTATTTGGCATAAGCTTAATTGAACTCATTTATTAACCTCCTTATGCTTAAGTGTATTACATACAGTATCGGTATTTAATTTTTCAATGAAAGAGTCTCCTATAGATTTAATAAGAATGAAATTTAGACCTGAGTCAAAGGATTTTTTATCTTTTTTCATTATACTCATAAGATTGTCAATATCAGTATCTTCTATATCATAGGGAAGCTGATACTGCTCCAAAATATCCTTTATCCTAGAACTAGTGCCCATTTCGGTTATACCTAAACTTTCGCTTATTCGAGTAATTTCATACATTCCTACTGCCACAGCTTCGCCGTGTGAATATTTTTTATAATCATAATATGCTTCCAGTCCATGGCCTATTGTATGACCAAAGTTAAGCAGCATTCTTTCACCAGTATCCTTCTCGTCCCTTTCTACTATTTCTTTTTTTATGATGCAGCAACTGGAAATTATATACTCCATGTTCTCTAGTACAACTGCTTTGTCTGCATATTTTTCCAAATTAGCAAATAATCTTTCATCCCGTATTAAGCCGTATTTTATTACCTCTGCCATACCGTCATAAAAAAACCTATCTTCTAGGCTGCTTAATACTTCGGGGTCAATAATTACAACTGAAGGATGATAAAAACTGCCGATAAGATTCTTACCTCTTCTCAAATTTACTGCAACCTTTCCCCCGATGCTGCTGTCTACTTGTGAAATAACCGAAGTTGGAATTTGTATATACCTTACTCCTCTTAAGAAGGTTGAGGCGGCGAAACCGGTAATGTCACCTACAACTCCTCCTCCAAGAGCAGCTAATACGGTATCTCTGTTGCAGTTAAAATCCAATAACTTATTATAAATATATTCCAAATTGTCTATGCTTTTACTTTCTTCTCCTGGTTCAAAGATAATTGAATGAACTTCATATCCGTGCTCAGATAAATTGTCTTCAATTGTTTTACCGTAATAACCGAATACATTTTTGTCAGAAACTATAATAATCTTCTTGCAGGTTATACGATTTGATATTATATTTGAAATACTGCTTATAATACCTCTTTGGATTATTAGCTCATATTCATGACCAGGTAAATTAATACTTAATTTTTCCACTAGCTTATCCCCTTTCTTTTTGCTTTCGCTTTATTGAATTCATCATGAAGAACGGGTCTGTTTTCTTGTATTATAGCTTGCTTTATAAGATTCAGATTATATATAAAGCTATCAATGGCACTTAATGCATTTTCCTTATTGCTGTTTATGAGTTCAATCCATAACTCGCTATTTATATCCGCAACTCTTGTAGCATCTCTAAAGCTTCCGCCTATTAAAGCATTAAGATTGCTATTTTCCTCTAGACAATTAATGAGTGATATGGCAAGTAAATGAGGAAGATGACTTGTGTAGGCTATTATTCTGTCATGCTCATCAGGTGTAAGTGAAATTATTTTTTTGCAGCCTAAGGCACATATAATGGATTTTAATAAATTTATATTCTTGTCGCTGTTGTTATTTGTTGGTGTAATAAAGTAATTAGCTTCAAAGAATAATGAGTCACTGGCGCTTATAAATCCGGAAAGTTCTTTACCAGCCATAGGATGCCCTCCTATAAAATCTACATCCTTACGCAGTGAAGAATTGATAATCGTCACAATATCCTTTTTTATTCCACACACATCTGTTATAAGGCAGCCGCTTTTAAAAGACTTCATATTGCCTCTAACAAAGTCAATGGCAGCTTTAGGGTACAGTGATAAAATCACAATGTCACTTTTAGGAAGAATAAGTTCTGCATCTGTGAAGCCTTCAGAAATTACATTGTTTTTAACCGCTGCTTCTAAGGTATCTCTGTCTTTATCAATAGCCCAAATATTTTTAGGCATCATTTTTTTCAACGACATGGCATAGGAGCCGCCTATTAATCCAAGTCCAACTATCGTAAAGTTAAAACCACTAAAGTCATCCATGCTGCTACTCCTGAATTTCTTTATTTTCAATAGAAGCCAAAGCTTTTATGGATTTCATCAGATTTGCAAATCTATCAGGCTTGATAGATTGTTCACCGTCGCTTAGGGCGGAAGCAGGCTCATGATGTACTTCCACTGCAATTCCATCTGCTCCAACAGCTATAGCTGCTTTTGATAGAGGTTCTACCATCCACCATTTACCGCTGGCATGGCTTGGATCTACTATTACAGGAAGATGGCTTAACTTTTTCAACGCCAATACCGCACTCAAATCCAAGGTGTTTCTGGTGTAGGTCTCAAAAGTTCTTATACCTCTCTCACATAGGATAACTTCTTCATTTCCTTCGGACATAATATATTCTGCTGCCATAAGAAGCTCCTCAATTGTTGCACTAAGTCCTCTCTTTAACAAGATAGGTTTATCTGTTTTACCTACTTCCTTCAAAAGGTCAAAATTTTGCATATTTCTTGCGCCTATCTGAATTATATCTACATATTGCACAGCAGTATCGATTTGCTGTGGCGCCATTATTTCCGTTACTACAGGCAGTCCTGTAATATCACTGGCCAGTTTCAGCAGTTTTAAGCCTTCCTCCTTTAGTCCTTGGAAACTGTATGGAGAGGTTCTAGGCTTATATGCACCTCCTCTTAAAAAGGTGGCTCCAGATTGTTTTACAGCTTTAGCAATAGTTAATAGCTGATCTTCACTTTCCACAGCGCAAGGACCTGCTATTACTGCCAATTTGTTTCCTCCGATAGCTTTTCCTTTAACATCAATCACTGTATCGGATGGATGGAAAAACCTACTTGCTCTCTTATAAGGTGTCTGAACTCTCATCGTCTTCTCCACACTTTCTTCAACCTCAAAAATACCTGTATCTATTGCACTAGTATCGCCGCCTACTCCTATTATTCAGCAGCTTTCACCTTGACTCATGTGCACAGCACCGCGTAATTTCTCGATT
>JAEZDX010000028.1 GCA_023417975.1 Bacillota bacterium | reverse complement strand
TTTCCGGGAAGTCACTGCCGCATCTCTTTTTAATCTCTTCAACTATTTCCCTTGCAAATCTTAGACGATTTTCTAGAGAACCGCCGTATTCATCTGTTCTGTGGTTAAAGAAAGAAATGGCAAACTGATCTATAAGGTAGCCTTCATGAACAGCATGTATCTGAACTCCGTCAAAGCCTGCACGCTTTGCATTGAAAGCACCGTCTCCAAACTTTTTAACTATGGACTTAATTTCTTCTACGGTAAGTTCCCTGCATGTCTTTTCCAGCCATCGGTGCTTAATAGGTGATGGTGCCACCGGCGGATATTCTCCAAGATTGGTAGGAATAGTTACTCTTCCAAAGCCGCCGCTCAACTGGAGAAAAACCTTTGAGTCATAGGCATGTATTCTCTCTGTCATTTCACGTGAAGTTCGTATAAAATGAACAGGATTGTGAGTGGAACAAGGTACATTTGGCATTCCATGTTCTTCAACTTCATTGTCTACAAAGGTAACGCCAGTAATAATGAGACCTGTACCTCCGCGTGCGCGGGCAGTATAATACTCTATGCCGCGCTGATTAAAGCCACCTTCAGCATCTGCCAGTCCAAGTGGTCCCATAGGGGCCATGGCAAAACGGTTCTTTATTTCTAAAGAGCCTATTCTTACCGATTCAAATAGCTTTTTGTATTTCTGGCTCAATTTAATACCTCCTCAATTTCATCTAATGAATTCAGTGAATTGAATAAGTTAATTTTATAACAATCTTTAATATATAGTCAAGTGGATTACAGAAGATTATGAGTTGGCAATAGAGTGTAGATTCTACAGTACATTTGCCACAGCTTAGCATAAAGATAATTATTACTTTATATGTAATGATGACAAAATAGCATATAAATCTGACAAAATGGCTAATTCTATTCTGGTACTAGCAACTGTATAATCTATTTATATACCTGCAGGAAATGATATTAATTTTAATAATGGAAAAACCAAATAGAATATAAAGTTGGAGGAATTTATATGCCAAATCCGAGCTATGAAAAATTCGAACCTTTAAAAAATGCAAAACTTGTTTTAGGATATCTTACGTCAATGGTAGATGAAAAGTATGACAATCTTCCCTACTGGCTTATCCTACCACATAAAAAGCCTGCTGAAGCGGCGCACTGCAGAGTAGATGATGCAGAGCTGGTGGGTTCCTGGTATGAGGCTATAGATGCAGTGAGGAAAATACTTAAAACTGAAGAGGGGGCAGAGGTTCAGCAGTCATTTTACAGACATGTATTAAAATCCTGGGGAGAGCATGGACTTCGCTTTCATGAACAGTATCCGTGGACACATACAAATCATAGTTCCTTTCATGAAATAGGATATATACTTCCGGCTCTTAACAGGATGGTAGAAAGTAATCCTGAAGATAAAGAAGCAGAGAAAAGGGCATCCGAACTTATAAGAGGTTTAAGGTCACTGGTTGTGGAAAGAAAGGTGAGAACCTTCTGGTCAGGTGATTTTAAAGAGCAAGAACCTATATATGAATTTCCAAATGATATATATCTTAAAGACGGTGGTTTTGACTTGACAAGACACACGGGAAGAGGCGAGCAGGCAATTAGAAATGCAATAATGCTTCATTCTCTTGTGCGGCGATATGAAATAGCCAATGATGAAGTGGCACTAGATTTAGCTATCGGTATAGCAAATCACCTTTTAGGTCCATCACGTTACTTTAATTATAAAATGGAATTTTTCGGACATGTACACTCGGGAGGCTGGGTCGCATCTGGATTAGTAAGACTGGGTCGAGTAACTGGTAATGACCGCTATATAAAGGCAGGTAAAGGTATATATGATTACATCCGTTCCATATCCTCTTCCTTCGGGTGGGTGCCGGAATATGCTCAATGGCATCCGCTCAGTGAAGAACATTGTGAAACCTGCTGCATAAAGGATATGATAGAGTGTGCAAACGAGCTCATACTTGCAGGTTATGAGGAATATTGGAATGATATGACTCTGTTCTCAAGAAATCAGTTAGTTGAAAATCAAATAAAGGTATCATCCTATGTGGTTACAGACAATACGCTGCCTGACAGTAATGGTATAACCTATAGAGATATTGACAAGAGAATGATCGGAGGATTCACCGGAGGTTCCTTAGTAAATTCCATATCCTTGTCAAAATTTCGATCCATTGCAGGCTGCTGTGTAGGAATGGCTCCTGTAGCCCTGGAAATTGTATGGAACAGATCAGTGGAATTTAATGATGGAAGGATAATTGTTAATATACCAATAGATAGGGAAACAGAACAAGCTTCTGTAACAATGGAATATCCGAACAGAGGTTATATTTCTGTCACTCCAAAGCAGAAGTGTGATGTGGTAATAAGACTGTATAAATGGATGAGAAAGTCTATCAGATGCAAAGTAAATGGAATAGACTATACTCCATCAATGGAAGGTAATCTTGTAATATTTAGGAATGTAAGGGCGGGCATAAGAATAGAACTTGATCATACTATAGAGACAGTTGTAGTAAAAGAAACTGTACGTAGTGAGGAATATTCGGTTTCATGGAGAGGCTGTGATGTTATAGATATATTCCCACAAGGGGAACATTTGAGACTTTATCAGAGAGATTTGAGTATACCTAAATACTATCCTACAATAGCTGATGTACAATATACAGGCGCTGCCAATTATGGCCCCACTCAGCAATCACAAAATGAAAAGTAAATAAGGTTATAATGTCTGTGCTATAATAAATATTAAGCACAAAAATTTATGCAAAATATAAGGAGAATAATATGGTCTCAAGTCATATTAGTGAAAAGATAGTATATGATAATCCGTTGAAGCCTGTTAGGGTTATACACGAATTTCGAAATGAAGGGGTCACAGGTAAGTGGCATTACCACAATGAACTGGAGCTTATAGCAGTAGTCAAAGGAGATTTCAGTATTTATACTAAAGATAAGATATTCAGACTGACTGCAGGCGACGTTGCTATTGTCGGTTCCTTTGAACCACATCATTCGTTCAAGGATGAAGGTGTAATGGAATATATTGTTGTGCAGTTTGACATTTTTAAGTATTTGGGACAAGATCTTATCACTTATATGAAATATTTTAGTGAGACCGGCCGTTTGTATAGCAATCTCAACTATATATTTACGGAGAAGCCTGAGGTGAAAAAGCAAATTTTTGATAGCATAAATGAAATTTCAATAGAGTATACGCAGAAACAGAAGGGCTATGAAATAGCCATACACAGCCTTATTTATAAAATTATACTTGCGCTTTTACGTAATGATAAGAGCTCTTTAATGAATTTAAACAATGATTCCGATATTATAAAGCTGCAGCCCGTATTGGATTACATTGAAAAAAGTATAAATGGCAAGGTAGACATGAAGGAAGCGGCAAAATTAATGAATCTGGATTACTTTTACTTTGGCAAGTATTTTAAAAAGCTTATAGGAAAAACATTCATAGAATATGTTAATTATAAAAAAATTATAAATGCAGAACTTATATTGCTTACAAAGGATGTTTCTGTAATGGAAACAGCATCTATGGTAGGAATGCCTAACATGGCTAATTTCTATAAAAACTTTTATAAATACAATAAATGTTCTCCTAAGGAATTCAGGAGAAAGTTATTACTTTAGTACTTAGCAAGCTTTCACAGTCACAGGAAGTACGATGTATGCCTCTGCCCGAGGAAATACTGACGCTTCCTGTGATTTTTTTGTTGTAAAAAACAAGAGATAGACCATATTTATAAAATTAAAATTATTACAAAAACAATTTATAAAATTACATTTTATTAAAAATTCACGAGAGTATAATTGGTTACATCGGATATCCTAATTAGATTAGTGATGCAAATTATTTTATGTACAGATATTTTGTTAAAGAGGAATGATATGAATGAAAACCGGTATGGGTGTAAACAATATCAAAATAAAAAATAAGAAAAGTATTGGATATTATATAAAAAGAGATTATATATTATATTTACTCTTACTGTTTCCGATGACGTATATATTTATCTTTAAATATGCTTCATTGTATGGAGTTTTGATGGCATTTCAAGATTACAACATTTTTGAAGGAATAGGCGGCAGTAAGTGGGTTGGGCTTGATGTGTTCAAATACATCTTTCAGCAGGATAGTTTTTTCAGGGCACTTAGAAATACACTGGTTTTAAACTTTATGGATTTGGTAGCAGGTTTCCCGGCACCAATAATCCTGGCAATTTTACTGAATGAACTTCGCAATGTAAAGTTTAAAAAGATTACTCAAACTATATTGTATTTACCACACTTCTTGTCATGGGTAATTATTGGCGGTATGGTAACTCTTATATTTTCTTCAACAGGTATGGCTAATACACTATTAGCAAACCTTGGCTTTGAGAGAATTCAATTTCTTTCCGATAAAACCAATTGGCTGATATTATATGTAATTATCGGAATATGGCAAAATGTCGGATGGGGCACCATCATATATTTGGCGGCAATAACCGGAGTGGACAAGGAGCTATATGAGGCTGCAGAGGTTGATGGATGCAACAGGTTGGGAAGAATATGGCATATTACATTGCCTGGGATTAAACCTACAATAGTTATGCTGCTCATATTGCAAATCGGAAGGATGGTATCCATAGGTTTTGATCGTCCGTTTGTTATCGGAAACTCACTTGTAAGCGAATACAGCGATGTAATAAGTACTTTTGTATATAGAGTAGGAATTGGCTCCGGAGACTTTTCTCAAGCAACAGCAGTAGGATTATTCCAATCTGTTGTAGGAGTAGTTCTTTTACTAGCAGCAAATTATATTACTGAAAAGTTAGGAGAACAAGGAATTTGGTAATAAGTATTCCTGTAAACTG
>JAEZDX010000018.1 GCA_023417975.1 Bacillota bacterium | reverse complement strand
CTATAGCTGTCTTTCCCACACCGGGCTCTCCGATCAAAACCGGATTATTTTTAGTTCTTCTGGACAATATTCTGACAGTTCTTCTGATCTCTTCATCTCTTCCTATAACCGGATCCAATTTATGCTTTTTTGCTTCTTCAACAAGGTTTCTTCCATACTTAACCAAGGCTTCGTAAGTACCTTCAGGATCCTGACTCTCAACCTTTTGACTCCCTCTTATCTCCTTTAGCGCTCCCATAAATCCGTCTTTGTTTATATTTGAACGCTTTAATAGTTCACCAACTGCACCCTTCTTGTCTATATCCATTATTGCCAGCATTAAATGTTCAACACTGATATACAAATCCTTAAAATCCTGTGCTACCTTTTCAGCTGCCACTAATACTTCCTCTATACGACGCGTAGCATAAATACCTGAGGTTCCTGCTCCTTCTCCCAATACTTTCGGCATTTTGTTCAACTCTGATTTAACATTTTCCTTCAAGTATTTTAAGTCAACACCCATTTTCCCCAATACGTTTGGTATTAGTCCCTCACCATCATTAACTAAAGCACTGAAAAGATGAATTACATCTACTTGCTGATGATTGAATCTTACAGCAGTAGCATGAGCTTCTCCCAATGATTGCTGTACCTTGACCGTCATTTTATCAATATCCATTCTATCACCTCATTATATATTGTATATTATATGTAAAGCCTTTTGAATTATTTTTATCACACATTTAACAATAAGTAAAATAAAAAGTCGCACAAATCTAGCACATAGATCTATACGACAAAAATACAAACATAGCTCTCTTACAGCTTCTTTTCCAAAAGCATTGCCAAGGATAAATACTTTATAGCATCACTTACTTGGCCCAATTTGTGGTACATATTTCCCATTTCCAAATATCTGGTATACCTATCATACTTATTTCCGCATTTAAATAATGCATCCATAGATAAATTCATATACATCTCTGCAGGAATATAGTTCCCTTGTTTTTGAAGAATTACGGACTTATAATAATAAGTTCTTTCTATATATTTTATATTATCAATCATAATGGCTATGTTTAAGGCTTCATCACAGGTTGTCTGGGAAATATCTAGAATTCCGTTCTCCACCAATTCCCCTACACATTTTATCATAAATCTTACTCTATAATCATTGTCTTCGTTGCAGCACAAATCCAAACCCCTTGTGATGTACTCAACAGCCTTGTCAGTTTCTTTTCTCTCAAATAAACAGCAGGCAAAATCTAATACTGCATTGCACCAGAGTTTAACACTTTTATCATAACATTCATATGTGGATTTCTCATAATTCGCAAATGAACCCTCACCCATTTTTAGTGCTAATATAGCTAGTACGTGATACATCTTACCTTTTTCTATTTTATTTGTGACATAATCAATTAACTTTTTTAACCTACCGGCTAACTCATAGGCCTTCCCATATTTCTTAGCCATTATATAGCAATTAATCTCGTTGTATATTACATCTGCCATTTTCTCATAATTCTTATTATCTTTTTCTTCTAAATAGGCTCTCATGTTATTGTAATAATTAACAGCCTGGTTATATTCCTTACTTTGGAAAAAATACGTTCCCATATCACTGTGATAAGTTAAAAAGTTCATATCTGCTGAAGACCTGTTATAAATATCGTAATATTGAGAAGTTAACATCTGAACATTTTGGCTTTTTTCTTCTTCAAGATAGTATAGTATCAGCATATGCATCAGTTGAAAAGAAATATCGTAATAACTGTACTCTAATGCATAACTAAGATTATACTCTAACACTTCCTCATAATCTTTTATATTATTCTTATTGCTGAATATTTTAATATTATTTTCTATTTGAACCTTCGTGCTTTCAATTAAATATTCATAATCAATACCTAGTTTTTCAGAAATGAATTTTAGTGTTTCAGGTTCAGCTTTAATTTTATCATTTTCTATACAACTTAATTTTGAAACCGATAACTTCTCACCGCATAGGTCTTTTAAAGTTAATCCTTTATATATTCTTGCTCTTTTTATTTTTTCGCCGGTAGTTAATATTTCCATGATATACAACCCATCCTGTATATGTGCCTACATAGATTGACTAATCTCTAATAATCCCCAATTTCTTAAATACTTCCACACCGTCATTTAAATACTTGGCTGCTTCTTTATCAAGTTTATTATCTATATAGAATTTTCCCAAAATAACTGATATTTCAGCCGCCTGCTTTAGCATGTCCATGTTTTTAGCAAAGTTCAATGCTGTTAACAGTGTGTTTTCTGCATCCTTTGAATTGTTTTCCAATAGATTTACCCGGTATCTAAGCAAATAATAGTTAATTAAAGAATTATTATCTCCATCTTTAATATTATCAATTATTTCAGATAATATTATATTGCAATTTTCAACATCCTTTAATCTAATGAAATTCTCACATATATTAACTAAAGTTTCATTTAAATGCTCATCTTTATTTTTCTCTCTTATCTCTTTTGCCTTATTCAAATGTCTAAATGATTCCTCTATATTTTCAAATTCGTAGAAAAGTCTACCCAAATTGTTTTCAATTTCGCTTATATATGTTATATCATCCAATTCCTTAAACACGTTCAAGGTTCTTTTTGAATATTTTATAGCATTATCTATATCACCTTTTTTATTATATTCTTCAGACAACAACATGAGTGTCTTTCCATACTCTCTTTTATTATCCAATTGGTTAAATTTTTCCTTTGCTAAGAAAGAATAATTAATGGCTTTTTCAATATTATCCAGTTTAAAATATGTTAAAGCAGTATTATAATATATTTCTGCCAATAAGTAGTCATCACCGATATTGCTGTCAATAAAAACCTTTTCCGCCTGCTGAAAGTAGCTATTTGACGAATGATATGCTTTTAATATAAGGGTTATCTTTCCTAAGCTTAAGAAAGTGTTAACCACATCTTCAGGGCAATTGTGCTTTATAAATATTACATTAGCTGACAAAAAAAATTGCTGTGCCGCTGCATATTCTTCATGCTTAACATGAATCTTTCCTCTCAGGTAAAGATTCCTTGCCTTTCTAAATTCCAAATTGTACTTTTCAGCATAATAAAGAGACATCTCTATATTTTGCTCAGCGACAGTCATATCCTCTTCAAAAATATTTGACTCCGCTATATTTTCATAATACAAACATATCTTTTCCGCTTGAGATTCTTCTGTCTCCATCAAATATTCAACTGTAGTTTTTAATGTGCTAGCAAGGTATTCTAACAAATCCATACTAGGATTAGATTTACCTGACTCAACTAAGGAAATTTGTCCCGGTGTAATTCTGTCACCGGCAAGGTCCTTAAGTGTCATGTCCAATTCTTTTCTTCTTCTTTTTATCTTTTCACCTAGAGATAATATTTCCATAACCACTCTTCCTTTACTCAGGTATATCTGTGCAAACAAAATTTTAACTATATTAAACAATAAATATAAACTTATTTATCATTATACCATATTTTTTCGCACATACATATTATATTTGATAATTTTTTTCAAAATTTGTATAATTAAATTAAATTTTTTTGTATTTTATATTATTTTGCACAAAAAGACATACCGTGATCACGGTATGTCTTTAATCTATTTGTGTTTCATTTGCCTCCATACACAATTTTTTACTATCTATTCATTTTTCTCATAGTATTGTATATTCCACCGGCTGCATTCAAAATCATACTATCAATTCTCTTTATCTTCTTTTTTGTATCCTTATCCATTTCAGGCATCAGCATTATTCCAACCGCTGCACCTATAATTGCTCCAGTTGTCATTCCACTCATAAAACTTCTTGCCATATTTGCACACTCCTTTAGTAATTATTATACATATCATTTATAATTAGGATGTGCAAAATTTTCTATAATAAACCTGGCATTTTTTTACATAACCCCATAACAACAATTTTTTCAATAATGTCTTCGCTTTTTACGATTTCCGCGAATTTATTTTTCACTTGCTCTGTAGATACTAGTACATGCTTATGCTTCAATAATTTTTCTGTTTCGTACCCCAAATTTAAACCACCTGAAACCTTTGCAAATTCATCCACAATTTCGTTATACAAATCACCGGTATGGCTATCAACTTTAACAAAGTGTACTTTTATTCCATGTTCCATTATTATACTGTTGTACATCTGATAATATTGTTTAGAGGATTCTTCTCTTCTTTCCCAAAATCCGGTAGCATGATACGCCACTCCCTCATAATCATGAAATATAGCAATTTCTTTTATGTTATTTTCCGAACAATATATTAATGCTCTTATACAAGCCTTCAATTCTCCGCCGATTTGCCTTATAGCTCTCTGTTTATCATCTTCAGCTGCACCATTTTCAATATATGATATAACATCTTCTTTAACAATCAAAAGCCCATAAGAATATTTTCCTGAAGCTTCATTGTAACTTCCATCTACGTATGCATGATGGATATACATTGGATACTGATCCTTACCTTTTCTCAGTATCGGATCGCCCTCAGACAAATACTTATCAGCTTCTTCCTTTGTATTAAAGCTTTTATATTTTGCACCTTTAACCCCTTTTATTAAAGCTTCACATTCACTCCATGAATCCACTGTTATGTTAGTAACCTTCTCCCCCTTCATACTATTATAGCCTTCTTTAATTGCGTATACTTTCTTTCCCATTAAGCATTTTCTCCTTTTTTTCAACTTCACCAGCTATATCAGTTTTCGGTTTCACTGCTTTAATAAGCCACCTGTAGCCTTTTACTATATTATTAGTACCTATTATATTACGAATAAAGTCTATACCTTTTCTTATTATAACTATAATATCTTCTTTTCCTTGCCAATTTTCCTTGATGACTTCCTCAGGAACACTGCAAAGTATTTTGTCCAAAGCGTAAAAGGCCAAGGCAAAATCATCTACACTGCCAATGATTGGAATGAAATCAGGAAGTATATCTATGGGTAAAGCAAAATAAGCTATTACTGCGCCACATATAAGTTTAGATTTTACGGGTACTCTTTTATCCTTGAAAAGCCTTATAAATAAGGCAGCTATATCAGGCATTATCATTAAATACTCTATCATTTCTTTATACTTTTCCGGAGCTGCATTCTCCATTCTCTTTCTTACCTTATTGTAGGTGTCTCCTGATTTAAATACTTCAATTTTCATACCATTATCAGACTGCTGTTTCTCAACTGCCTCAGGTAAAGCTTCCGCTTTTGTACCTCCAATATTTAACTTAATCTTTTCTAATTCAATACAAATCATATCATTGTCCAATTTTACATTATCTATACTGAAGTCCATACTGACAGGCAGCTTCTTCATAACCTTTGGAAGATAAAGTTCAATTAATTCTCCTTTTAAATTCAGGCCGAATTCTTGCAAAGTTTTGATTATTTTCTTTAAAGCAAGATTTCTTATCCACCTAAATACAGGTATCTTAGCAACTTCAACCTTTTGAAGCTTCAGCAAAACACTGTGCACTTCCACTCTCTCCAAGCTTACTTCAAGGTTGAAGGGTATGGTAACTATTTTTTTAAAGGAACCGGAAATATGAATATGCTTGTCTATTTTTATTACATTTATATTCAAGCCGGGGATATGTATAAAATCATCAATAATACTCTTTATATCCTCTGTTGTTAATCTAATTTTTACATCACTTATGTTCACAATTACATCTCTCCTTAAAAAACCATATGTATCAAGTATACAACAATTTTTTCAATTCTGAAAACAACAAATGACAACTTAAAGCTTAAATTCTCCAAAATTTACTTTAGCAAATTTTATGAATATGATTAGACATATAATTTAAAAAAGTTATAATATATTATGTAAACCAATCGGAGGTAAAAATATTACCTAAGGAAGGGAGAAAAATAATTACTATGAAAAAACATAAAAAGAAACTCATACTAATACCGATTATTACAGCTGTTATTTCCATAATCTCTATGATTGCCTTTAACATAAATACATCATCTTCAGACTTTAAGCCATATATAGAATTTTCAAGGGATGTTGAAGATAGTAAAATAACTACAGTTTATCTTACAGATTCCGCTAAACTGAAAGTTGTAATGAAAGACGGCTCAAAATATCAGACAGATAATCCTAGGAGTAGTACTTTAAAGGAGAGTCTTTTAACTTCAGGCATAAAGGTTCAAGAAAATTCAAGTGGAGACTTTAAAACAATATTTCCGCCTTTATTGCTTGGGCTCTCAATTATAGGTGGGTTCATAATATTTTTTCGTTCATCTTCACTATCTTATAAAAAGCTGGCCTCAGTTGATGCAGTTGACGTAAATGCGGCAGAACATTCAAAGTTTAATTTTGAAAGTGTTGCAGGTAACGAGGAAGCTAAAGAGAGCGTAAAGGATATAGTGGATTTTCTTAAAAATCCTGAAAAATATAACAGCTATGGTGCCAGAATGCCAAAGGGTATAATACTTTATGGTCAGCCCGGTACAGGAAAGACCCTATTGGCAAAAGCAGTTGCCGGTGAAGCCGGTGTTCCTTTTTACGCATTGTCAGGTTCAGATTTTATACAGGTATATGTAGGGGTAGGTGCAAGCCGTATAAGAACTCTTTTCAAAAAAGCTAAAACTCAAGGAAAAGCAGTAATTTTCATTGATGAAATTGATGCCATAGGAAAGAAAAGAGATTCAAATAAAGCAGGAAGTTCCGATGAAAGAGATCAAACCCTAAATGCTCTGCTTACAGAAATGTCAGGTTTTAATGACAGCGATGGAATAGTGATCATTGCAGCTACAAACAGACTTGATATGCTTGATCCTGCATTATTGAGACCAGGTAGATTTGATCGTCATATAGAAGTTTCACTGCCTGATGTATCTGCAAGAGAGAAAATTTTGAAACTACATCTAAAAAATAAACCAATTAATCATTTAGACATTAACGATTGGGCTCAAAAAACATCCTACTTTTCGGGTGCGAAACTTGAAAGCTTAGTTAATGA
>JAEZDX010000013.1 GCA_023417975.1 Bacillota bacterium | reverse complement strand
ACTAAATCCCAATATTCTGCTGTTGTCATAAACCAAGGCTACCGGGTGGGATAACCTATCACTCCTTACCATCCACCAAGGTGAAGAAGGTCGAAGTGTTTGCTCTCTAAGCCTTGGAAATTCATTGGGCACATTCTGGGGACACTCACCACGGTTTCTGCCATACATAAATGCCGGCAAGAAATAGCGTGGATCTACCTTATTAAATTTCAACTCTATATGAATAACTCCATACCATTTAGCTTGATTTACATTAGAAATTTTTACTTTTGCATGATATGGATTCTTAGCACTACCATCCCCATCCAATATCTCCATAGATGTCTTTAGTCCGTGCTCTTCCACCGGAATATATTCAGTGCTTACCTGTTCTTTACTTCTTGCTGTGATTATGAATTCCATATAATAGTACACTCCATTCATTGCTTTTTATATTAGTTACTATATAACTGCTTACTTATAAAATTAAATCCTCAGCTTTTTTCTTCTATAAGCTTCATTTTTACATTATTTCTGTACTCCCCCGGGGTAATACCTTCCTTCTTTTTGAAAAATCTAATAAAACTTTGAGCATTATTATATCCAAGATTCATTGCAATATCCTTAATGCAAATATCCATCTGAGCCAGAATTTTCTTTGCCTCATTTATCCTTATATTGTTTATATAATCTATAATGTTTTCACCTATTTGATCTTTAAATATTTTTCTTACATGAGAATAGCTTAATCCAACATAATCTGAGACATCCTTTATACCAATATCTCTTGTATAGTTTTGATATATATATTCAATCATTTCTTTCATATATTTTTTGTCATTCTTTTTTAATTTGTCACTGTACTTAATTATACTGGAATATACTTCCTCAAGCCATTGTCTTATCTCATATATATTTTCCTTTGAGGCAAGCTCATTAAATATATTGAATTTAGCATCAAAAATATCATAAATATTAATATGCTGATCCAGTAGGTATTTTATAACTGTATTTCCTAGCAACTGAGAATATATTTGAATTATATTCTCACTGGATAAATTTTTCCTGCTGTATAAATCATCAGTAAGCTCTTTTAAAATTTCTTTTATCTCATCGAATGCTGAAATCATCAGATAATTTATAAGAAGTTTTTCAGTTTTTACAGGATAATAATAATACTCCTCAATAAATTCTTCTGACCACAATATAATACTGCTGTACCCTAGTTTAAGCTTTTGCTTTAAAGCTGTTTGTGCTTCGAAATATGAACCGGCAATTCCTTGCGTTCCAATATGAACAGTACCTAAACTTGCAGAAACGGTATTCTCCATTACTTTACTAAGCTCCTGCTGAATTCTTAAAAAAAGTCCCTTTAACCTCTCTTGTATATTATCAAGCTTATCCGGGACATTTACTATAACAGCTACCTCTCCACCATAAATACAGTAATTTACAACTGGAAATTCAACCTTAATAATTTCGTCTACTACTTGTGATATAAGATTATTCATATAATACTGTTGTTCCTTTTTATAAATCGCTATGAAATCTTTATATTTATCTATTGAGAAAACACCACAAATATAATACTTATGTATAAAGGTATCCCCAACTATATTTGTGTTAATTTCTTCATTAGTATTTCCATTAAGAAGTTCCTTTAAATAGGTTACTTTTATTTCTCTTTTATTTTTCTCCAGCATATCAAACAGACTTTTTTCTTCCCTGAGCAAAGATGTAAAAGCCTTAGAGATAATAGATACTTCATCACCATTTGTGCTGAAATTGCTTCCTTTCACATCTTTAATATCTTTAATAAGCTTTTCAACCGGACTGTATATTTTTCTTGAAACTATAAATGCAATCAATATTCCAACAACTATTAAAGATAGTGATATATATAGTGTGTTAAATCTTATGGCATTTACTTTACTAGTTAAAGTGTCTATAGGAAATACACCTACAAATGTCCAATTATTAAAACTGGATTTATAGTAGGATACAAGAGACCTATTTTTATTTACATCAGTTACTAAATGTCCTTGTGTAACTTTACTGCCTATAACCTTTTTTAAATCCTCATTCTGAGTTATATTAGAACCTACTAATTTTATATCCGGATGTGCGATAATTTCACCGGTTTGATTAATTACAAAAATATAACCTTCAGTATTTATATTAGTACTATTAATCAAGGAACTTATACCTGATTCCTTTAGATTTATAACAAGTGCACCATTTAAATTTGTGGTATACGGTGTTAATGGATATATATAGGTAATAACTAAATTATCCGCCGTATTATTCTCTTTGTTATAATTATTTGATAGAATTCTTGCATCAAGCATAGTTAATGCACTTTTCTTTTCTTTGTAGTTATCATAATCTTTTAACCATCCGGTATCCTGTAGCTTATCTTTTGAGATAAAATCATAATCGGAGGTAAATGCATATTTAAAATTATCAAGGTATAGATATATGGATTTATATTTATTATTTATTCTAGGAACTTCAGCTAATAAGTCAAGGATATGAGTTATATATAACTGGTTATTCCCTTGTCTTAAATCTATGTCATTACCATAGCTGCTTAATCCATTAATGTAACTATTTACAGAAAGCTTCACCGAGTCATTAAATATTGTATTTTGAAGCTGTTTCAATGTGTTCTCAGCTACCTTAAGTTTTCCAATTCCATAATTGCTAATATCGTTTTCAGAATATTTTAGAATCTCATAGTTAAAAATAGAAGCTATAATTGTTATGGGTACAGCAAGTAATAGAGTTAACGATACTAGTAACTTTATAAAAAACGAATATGTTTTCATATTACCCCCACAGTTATTCACTATTTTTATTCTCAGTTAATATTTGAAATACAATTTTATGGTACCATATATACTGAACATATTGCTTGCGTCATAAATGCAAATTCTTGCGTCATTTTATCTTTTTGAAATAATGTTATATTAATTGAATATTTGTTCAGGTAAGTAAGAAACTGGTATGCAACCAGTCATTAAGACAATATGCTGCATACCAGTCTCCTAAATTTCAGACAATTAAAGGAATAAATACTTAAACAGGTACTTGATATGTTTCTATTTCTTTTTCATTTGATCATAAATCTTCATATAGTCATCTTTTACAGCTTGGCCTCCAGCTGCCATATATTCCTGTACAAGACTATCATATAATTTATCAAACTCTTCAGGCTTACATACTACAAGTTTTGCATACATTTCTGTCCTCTTATCGGCTAAAGCTTTAGCGTACTTAGCATTTGCATCACTTGGTATAGTCCAGTTAAAGCTCTTATATGTGTCAGTACTTGAAATTTTTAATGCCTTTGTTGCTAAATCTTCATATCCCGGATATGTTTTCACAAGTGCTTTAGTATTCTTTTCATCACTGCCAAGCATCATACCATTAAACAGAAGGTTGTAATCTAAATTATATGTTGAAGTCATTTGCTTATCTCCTGTAAGAGGAAGTAATGAAGGTACTCCATCAACCATTTTATAAGTAACATTTTCTTCACCATTTTGCATAAAGAAGGTAACTTCCGGATCAGCTAGCCAATTTAAATATTGTACTGCCTGTATTTTGTTTTTACTGGACTTAGGTATTATGTTAAATATTCCATTTGCGGGATATTCATTTTTAAAGTATTTCCCTTCGTAATTTTCAAAGGTGTCGATTGGTACAAAAGAAGCTCCCGATACATTCTTTTTTAAGTTATCTGCAATACCTGGATTAGCTCTATAAGGGAAGTAGCAGTTTGCCATACAGAAGCCGGACTTTCCGTTTGAATTATCGGCATCGGACTGTTTTCCGGTTTTATCAATAGCAAAGTCAGTGCTTAATAACTTTTCATTATATAATTTATTAACAAACTTTACTCCCTCTTTGTTTCCTGGTTTTTGCCATTCAGGTAAACATGCAAAATCTTTATCGCTCATCTTTGTCCAGAAGGATTCTACCAACTGCTTGAAAGCAACGCCTGCATCACCGCCAACTGCCCATGGTACAACTCCAT
>JAEZDX010000001.1 GCA_023417975.1 Bacillota bacterium | reverse complement strand
GAGTTTACTTTTACGTTTTTCATCTTGTCCTTTAATTCCAATATAATTCTCTGAGCCAGCTTTTTTCCAACTCCCGGTGCTCTTGTGAGAGAACTTTCATCTCCGCAGGCTATGGCATACTTAATTCTATCCACATCCAATATGGACTGTATGGATAGGACTGCCTTGGCTCCAACTCCGTTAATATTCAAAAGCAAAAGAAACATTTCCAACTCTTCTCTTGTTATAAACCCATATAGTCCTATGAAATCTTCCCTTACCATCTGATATGTATAAAGCATAACCTCATCATCAATTTTGGGCAGTTTAGTAAGCGTACTTCCCGGTACGTATATTTTATAACCTATACCATTGTTTTCAACTACAGTATAGTCTTTATAATAGCCTTTATAGCTGCCTTTTATATATTCATACATGTGACTGCTTTCCTCCTATATTCCATAAAACGCAAAATTTCATCATCTTATACTTTACCATCACTAAAAGAATAATTCAATAATAAACCCTTAGCATATTAAATGCTAAGGGTCATGAACATAATGCCGCAAGTTCGTCTTGCGCTTCTTCCTTAGTGGAGAATTCGTATTCAAATTTTTTCAAATATTCTCTGTCCTTTTCAGATAGGCTTTCGGAATCCCTGTTGGAAATGTCGTTAAATTTATCCTCTACAAACAACACTCCATCACTATTACATTTAAAGATTGCAACGAAACCTTCGTCTGTTATACCTAAGTAATACTTTTGCGGATTAAATTTGCTTTCCTTTGAAAAAGTAATACCCTCGCTGCCTTCAGATATAAAACTATAATCTTTAGCTAAATAGTAATTCTTTAGCTTCGTAAGTGTACAATCTCCGTCAATTTCCATTTTTATTTCAGTTAAAGAAGTATTTTTAACACTGATGTCTTTGCCTTCCCTTTGAAGCTTCAATATAATAATTGTATTGTCCGGAAGTATTCTTTCAATAGTTCCTGCACTTGTAAGCTTATCTACTTTTTCGCTATTGCTTTTATATGCAGTAGTCTTACTTCCATATATTTTTAATGCTGCACTAAAGCTGACGGTAAACACTACTATTATACCTAACAAACCTATAAAAATAAAATCAAGCTTGTGTAGCTTTTTCATAATATCACTCCTTTAGTGATATTATGGACACTTTTACATATTTTATGCAGCTAATATGATGTACTAGAGATAAAACTGTTGATAATTGAGATATTTCGAGATTTTTTCATTCTACAACATATCCTAGTGTTGGCTATAAAGAGCGTCAAGCATCTATAAAACAGTTCTTATTATAATATACATCTTTTACCTTTATTCAGTAAGGCTTATCCTCTTTGAAAGTGTAACTAAATCATATATATCCATCACTTCATCACAGTTATAATCATATCGTTCCTGCCAACTCGCATCTGATTTCCTAGTATTATACTCTTTTGCCACATTTGCCAGATCCATTACATTCACAGTATTATCTGCATTTGTATCATAATACTTATTTAATATATTATATGAATATTTCTTTTCATTTCCAAACACATCTATAGTTTTGAATTCTATCTTCTGCTTATTCTTTGTATCTAAATCTAAACTGAATGTTCCGTTATAGTGGTAATTCATTTTGACACCGTCCATATATAAATCAATTATCGGAAGAGTCGCCCCGGTGACTTTAATCTTTCCATCAAAAGCTATTAAATTATTATCCTTAGCTTCATATAATTTGAATGGTATATGTATTGGATCATTTGAAGTTACTATTGAACCAATAGAGTTTACTCCACCTAACATAAGAACAGTACCATTATATACGGTTGAATTTGCCCAAATAAACTGACTAGCATATATGGTACCAGTTACAGTTAAATCCCCATAATTCTTCATTGCTCCTAATACATATATATTGCCATTTACAGTTACCGGACCATTTATAGTTAATACCGCCTGTGGTCCGACATATAAATCACCATTAATCGTATTATTTGTCCAATATTCATTTTCAGTAATATACTTTTCTGACAGTGGCTTAGCAGTATTATTCAAATCCTTTACTTCAAAATCTCCCATACTTAAATCAGCACTATAATTATCAGGTCTATTTTGCCCATAGTTATAAGCAGATGAATTCCATACTTGAGTAATATTGCTTGCATTATCACATAACACCACTTCTTCAATCTTCCATATTCCGGCTTCATCATCTTCACTTATTCTTCTTTTTCCAATATATTTTTCACCTGAACTCGTTAAAAATACCTTTTCAGCTGTTTTCGCTATCGGGCTTCTGTACGTTATAGATATACTCTTTATACCAGACATATCGTCCATGGCCTCTACTGTAAAATTAATTGTATCTCCTATTATTGCACTTTGCCTATCTAATGATATGCTTTTAAATATTGGCGATGTCGTATCTCCTTGAGCATCTTTTACTTGAAAATCCCCCATACTCAAATCAACCCTATTTTGTCCAAAGTCATTGGTTGCTGAATTCCATACTTGAGTCATATTACCTGCATTATCATATAAAATCACATTTTCTATCTTCCATATTCCAACCTCATCTGTTTCTGCTATTTTTCTTGTTCCGATATATTTTCCGCTTGAACTTACTAGATAAACAAAACCAGTTTTTTTTGTTACCGGACTTTTGTAAGTTATAGTTATACTCTTTATACCGGACTTATCATCTATTGCCTCTACTGTAAAATTAATTATATCGCCTACTATTCCACTTTGCTTATCTATGGATAAACTCTTAAATACCGGAGCTACTGTATCCGGTTGAGTTCCCTTCACTTCAAAATTTCCCATACTCAAATCAGTACTATAATTATTAGGTTTATTCTGCCCATAGTTATTAGCCGCTGAGTTCCATACTTGTGTAAAATTGTTTGAATTATCACATAAAACTACTTCATCTATCTTCCATATTCCAGATTCGTCCGTATCACTTATTTTTTTTGTTCCTTTATACTTACCATCTGAACTTTCCAGATATATAAATGCCGATTTTTTTGTTACTGGAGTTCTGTACGTTATAGATATACTCTTTATACCAGACTTATCATCCATGGCGTCTACTGTAAAATTAATTGTATCTCCTACCGTTCCACTCTTTTTATCTATTGATAAACTCTTGAATACTGGTGATATCGTATCTGCCTCTGCTTTTACAACTGTTTTAGGTAGTATTATATACCCTAGCATAATTAAGACACTCAAAATAACGGGTATAATTCTTTTATAAAACAAACTCATCCCCCCATAAAAGTTATTGAACAGCTTTTATATTTGTCTGCCAATATAATTGTATATTTATTCCTTAAGTATTTCAACATTAAACTCTAATAACATAAAAAATCACCCCTCAAGTTGTTTTTATACAACCTTTAGAGTGATTTCGCGTATAACACTATCCAGTTTAATTTCTTATTAGCCTTCCCATCCATCAGGGAACTCTGCATTGTGGTAAACATCTTGAACATCGTCGTCATCTTCAAGAACATCCAGCATCTTTTGGAATTTTACAGCTGTATCTTCATCAATAGCTGTATATGTATCCGGAATCATCTTTACATCCGCTTCCAAAAACTCCAAACCATTAGCCTCAAGAGCTTCTCTTACAGCACTAAAATCATCAGGAGAAGTAGTGATTATGAAAACTTCATCTTCTGCTGAAAAATCTTCCGCTCCTGCTTCCAATGCCATCATCATCAATTCATCTTCATTCAAATCATCATTTTTTTCAACTACCATTTCACCCTTTTGCTGAAACATAAATGATACGCAGCCTGTAGATCCCATGTTTCCGCCATGCTTCGTAAATGCATGTCTAACATTTCCCGCACTTCTGTTCTTATTATCCGTTAGTACATTTACAATAACAGCTATGCCAGATGGTCCATAGCCTTCATAAACAATTTCTTCATAATTTACAGAATCCATATCACCGGATCCTTTTTTAATAGCTCTTGTTATTGTATCCTGCGGCATATTGCTTGCCTTTGCTTTTGCAATGATATCTCTAAGCTTTGAATTTACTTCTTGGCTTGGTCCACCATTTTTAACGGCTAGAGCTATTTCCTTACCTATCTTTGTAAAGATCTTTCCTCTTTTAGAGTCAGCTTTTCCTTTTTTTGCTTGAATATTATGCCATTTTGAATGTCCGGACATTTCTGTTCTCCTCCCAACAAATCACTTTATTATATGTAGCAAAGAAAATCGCATGAAATGCAATTTCCTAATTTAACATAAATCCGCAAATATTATACCATATAAATTCAAAAACTCCAATACAGAAATTGGTACACACGTAAAATTACAGCTTTCTTTCCCATGAGACCATTTATCAAATCAATATTGTTTCAACCTCTTTAAAGTAATCCCCTTCCGTTTGGGATAAAAACTCCAGCTTCCCGTTTGTCAACTCAATAAGGTTCTTTTTTACAATATCAACCTTCTCACTTTCGCATATTATACTGAATATTACTTTATCATAATAATCTGCCTTAACTATCTGAACCTTATCCTTTGCAAAAGTATACTCCAATTTTCCTATCAGTTCATAATCCACCTTAAATTCAATTACTGTGGCCTTTATTTTTTGAAAGGTTCCTGCCTTGTTAACAGCCAAAGCTGCGGCTTTTGTATAAGCTCTGCATAATCCGGCAGCTCCAAGCAAGGTGCCTCCGAAATACCTTGTGACTACTATGATAGAATCACTTAACTCATTTTTCTTAATTACCTCCAATACAGGTATACCTCCTGAACCTTGTGGCTCTCCATCATCACTGTACCTTTGAACCTCATTATTTTTACCGATAACATAAGCATACACATTATGGCGTGCTTCCCTATGCTTTTCCTTTATACTGTTTATAAAACTTCTTGCTTCCTCTTCGCTTTCAATCCTGCCAACATATCCGATAAAAACAGATTTTTTTTCTTCGTATTCAGCTGTAGCATTATCCTTTATAGTTTTATACGCCATCTTATACACCTATCTTTACAATTTTAATATTACTTTTCTTATAGTTTTAAGACCTTCGCTTATCTCGTTGTCATCTGTCTGAGAGAAACCTATTCTGAAGTACCTTTTTCCCTCTTCTACATTTCTATAAAACATTGCGCCCGGTGTGATTAGAACATTTGCCTTTTTACATTTATTAAATAATTCAAAAGAGTTAAAATCAACTTCGTCCTTCAGCTTTATATAAAAATTAAAGCCTCCCCCCGGAGCTTTAAAGTCAACTATTCCATGTAAGTATTCACCAATATTATCCAACATCACGGAATACCTTCTTATATATATATCGTTCAAATATGTGATATGGCTTCTCCAATATCCTGTATTAATATATAACTCAAGCACTCTTTGCATCAGGCTTGAAGTAGATATATCCGAATTTATTTTGGCATTTTGAATAGCTTCTTTGAATTTGGAAGGTGCTATTACATATCCTAATCTGATGCCCGGCAAGAAAATTTTAGAGAAACTCTTAATATAAATAACTCTATTAGAACTATCCATGCTTTTAAAGCTTTCGTATACAATATTCTTATCATATATAAGTTCCGACAAGTAATCATCCTCAATGATGTGAAAATCATAAATATCGGCTAACCTCAATATCTCCAGCTTTTTTTCATGAGAATAAGTTATGCCCGTAGGGTTTTGAAAGTAACTCATTACATATAAGAATTTAATTTTATTTTTTTTTAAAGTATTCTCAAGCTTGTTTATGTTAATGCCATCCTCTTCAATAGCTATTTCATGAATTTCAGCCTTCCTCCAATTGAATACCGCTATAGCTCCGTTGTAAGTTGGTTTTTCAATTATTACTCCATCCCTGCTGTTGATTAGTGCTTTAGAAATAATATCAAGTCCCTGTTGAGCCCCCGAAACAATCAAAACATCATCAACACTAACGGTTTTCCTCCAAAAATTGTTCACTATGCTTTTTCTTAATCCTTCAAAGCCCAGTAACTCCTGATATACTAAAGCATTTACCCCATCTCTTTCCAGTACACTGTCTATTACCTCTTTAAATACACTGACAGGAAAAAAGGAACTGCTAGTTGTTTCTCCTGTAAAATCAATGTATGTCTTCAGAGTATCGGAATTTATCTTTTTAAACATTTCCGAATATTGCCTTTTAACGCTCATAAAACTATCTTTTTTCCTTATATATGTGCCACTGCCTATCTTTTGAAGCACATAGCCTTCATCCTCCAGCTTTTTATAAGCATTTATTATTGTTGATTTATTAACTTTCAGGTTATCTGCTAACTCCCTTATGGTAGGAAGCTTTTCTCCATCCTTCAGTTTATTTGTATCAATTAATTTCTTTATATGGGAATATATCTGAATATATTTTGAAACATCGTTGTCTCTAAGTATAATATTAAATTCTTTCATAACCTCACCCGATAACCATTTCTAAAGAACATTTATATTCTCTATATGAAATATACATTTTCTTGAATTACCATTTTTCCGTTTGGAAGATCATATTCCCTGGTGCTCTTTTTAATTAAATTTTTCTGCCACAAAACCTTCAATATCTCTTCCATTTCTATATCATAATTTTCGAAAAGCTTGTCATTTCTTATGTCTTCAGAACTTAGCATTTTCTGGTTGTTTTTCATAGTTTCAATGAGAATTGCAGTTATGTTCTTTATATTTCTATCTATATCCATATTGATAAAATCAATAGTATCTTTTATACTTTCTTCCATTACACCTTTATTGCTGAACAATTGTTCTACAATATTCTTAAAACCGCTATTCAAATTCATCGCTGTAGCCACTGCATCCTTACTGATCATATGACCTGAGTAGTTTACATACAACTGTGAATACTTTTCCACACAGGAAACACATATACTATAGGCTGTCAGCAGTTTTCCGCTGGATACATATTTTTTACATAAACCGATATCCTTTAGTAGCTTGCCAAGATAAACCATGTTCCATCTCTCTTTGTCTACATCAGGATAATACCTACCGCTATTATATCTTGATGTTATGTCCATATCTCTGGAAAATACTAATTTAGAAGATGCAAATATTCTATGAATAAAGCCTCCTCTCAAATCCCTTTCATGCAGCTGCAAAAATTTCTCCTTGTTAATAATTTTAATATGCACAGCTATACCCTTCTCATCTGTATAAATATTTTTTAATGCATTTGGGTATTCCTTAGTAATTACAAACAAATCTATATCCGATTCATCCCATAAGTCCCCAGTTACCATGCTTCCGAATACCATAACCGCCAAAACATGCTCATTGGCTTTTAACCTTTCAATTATTCTGTTAAAGGCCTTTTGATATTGAATAACTGCTTTTTCCACAGCCCCACCCCCAAATTAATTTTGTTACTTTATTGCTTTATACTCTAGGGTTCCTTTAGTGAAACTAAACTTGGAACCCTATAATTAGCCCCATAAATAAAACTTACATTTTATAATTATAATACAAAAAATAATAAAAATAATAAAGCTATTATTTTACGGTTTCATCTTAAAATTATCAATAGTTTATCATTTGTATTTCATGATTTTCAATTTTACCGCACACTGAACATTTATAAACGTGACTGCAACACTCACTGTTTTCCACAGGCATATCTGCACTATATGGCCCCATATATTCCTGTATTCTGCCTTTATCATCAAGTATTCCGGAGCAATTGGAGCATATGAATTTGGGTTCATACATTTTATTACATAAAGGACATACTTTCATTACATTCAACCTCCATAATTTTATAATACAGCTATGAAAATACCTTTCCCTTACGTATATAAAAATATAAGAAGGACTATGCCTTCTTATATTAAATATGCTCTCGTTTTATTTATAACTTCTTCATCTGCCTGTGCTTCTATATAAACACCTTCATCTCTGTATTCTTCAGTTATTATATTTGCATTTCTATGTAGAAACGCTGCTGCAGAACTATCACTATAAGGTATGAGTAATTGTATCTTCTTCAGCTTTTCAGGGAGATTCTCAGCTATAGTATCCAGAAGCAAATCTAAATTCACACCATTTGCTGCCGATATCTCAATAACCTCTAAATAATCATCCTTATTTATATATTCCTGCTTTAATGTGTCCAAATATTCTCTTTCCACTTTATCTATCTTGTTAAGTGCCATTATCTTAGGCAGCTTATATGCATCAAGTTCTGTCAGGACATTCTCTACAGCTTCAATCTGTTCTTTTACTTCTGAAGAAGAACAGTCTACAACATGAATAAGT
>JAEZDX010000677.1 GCA_023417975.1 Bacillota bacterium | reverse complement strand
CTTTAAGGGTGCATCTGTTTGAAATCCTACAATAACTTCATTTTCTCTATCTATATAGCCTGCCTCATAATTGTCAATTCCTGAAACTCTGTCAGTTGCTACGTCAATAATTCCTTTTTTTATTTCCTCTACAATAAGAGCACTACTTTTTTCCCAGACTTTTTGAGTCTTAGTCGTAGTTCCGGCTAAAAAGCTTTTATCACCTTCATATAGAGTATAGTTTTTCTGAATAAAGTTTCTTACATCAATTGATTCAGCCCAGGATCCCAAATGGAATCCATCCCATTGCTTAAACATATAGCTACCTCCTTAATAATTTATACATACAATTAGTGATATTAATACAATTTAACTGGTACAGTTATATTATATAATATAAACAGATAAATGTTAATAGTGATTTTAAATTGGATATATCTTCTATTCAAATATAAACACTATATATTGACACTACATAAAATATATGATAATTTTATATAACAGATTAAATATTGGAATATAACAGATTATATTTGTCCAATTGTATGTATATTATACTTTTTTAATTTACCTATATAATGACATCAATATTTATATTGTACAAGCATTTTACAATTATGGGTAGTGTAAATTTGAAATTTTAATAACGAAGTAGAAATATAAACCTTTTCAAGCAATAAGAAAACATGACTTATTCGCAAGTTTTTTAAAGTCATTTATTTTAAGAAGAATTTTTCCATCCATAATGGAATTAAAACCAATATACAGTGGAGGAGAGCAATATGGGAAACAATATGTTGAAACCAAAGGAGATTTATTTTGAAATTAGTGAAGTATATGAACAGAAAGCAAATTATCCTATAATAAAATCTATAGTTCTAGGGATATTTGCCGGTGCTTTTATCGCTTTTGGAGGCTACGCCGCTGCAGCAGCTTCCCACAGCATTGAAAATTACGGATTGGCAAAGCTAGTTGCTGGAGCTATTTTCCCTGTAGGTCTTATTATTGTTCTAATTGCTGGTACAGACTTATTCACAGGAAATACTTTACTTACTATACTTTTAGCAGAAAAGAAGATTAAAATTAGACAAGTTATAAAAAACTGGTCCGTTATTTATATAGCAAATTTTGTTGGAGCATTATTTGTTGCTACTCTTATTTATTATTCTGGACTTTTAGATGGAAACTCATTCAAATTGGGAGGTTACGCTCTTAAAACAGCAATTGCAAAAGCAAGTCTAAGTCCTATGAAAGCTTTTTTAAGCGGTATATTATGCAATATTTTGGTATGCACAGCAGTTTGGTTGTCATGTGCTGCAAAAGATATAGCAGGGAAGATAGCCGCTATTTGGTTTCCAATAATGGCTTTTATTATCGGTGGTTTTGAACACTCGGTTGCTAACATGTATTATTTTTCTGCAGCTTTACTAGCTAAAAATAACAGTTACTACGTAGAGAGTATGCATATTACAGTAGATAAACTTCAGTACCTTAATATTAAACATATTCTCATTAACAATATAATTCCCGTAACTTTAGGAAATATTGTGGGTGGGGGATTGCTGATAGGAATTGGCTTTTGGATTGTGTTTAGTCATTCAGAAAAGAAATAATAATTAAGAAAACCGCTGCGATGCAGCGGTTTTTATATTATAAAAAGTATATTATAAACAATTAGAAGTTCATATAATTATTATATATAAGTATTAATGGAGTGGATTGGTCATCATGAATAAAGCTATTATTCCTTTATACATAAATTCAGCAGTACTGAATAACCTTTTTACCGTTGTTATACAAGAATTTGTAGAAATAAAAAGTATAAGTACCAAAGATTCAGTTATGGTTCATTTAAAAACACCGTTGAGTGAACTATCCTATGACCTTTTCGGCAAATATGTACAGGGTGAACTGGATGTACAATTTCAAAATGAATATGTCAACCAAAGGACAGAGGAAAGTATTTCAACCATGATCGTTGTAATGAAAAAATTAAAGGATATATTACTACAGCAGGGACTTTTAAAGCAATTTGGAGGAAATATTGCACCAACAGCATTGGCAGCCAACGACTTTGTTGAATTTCCCGGAAGGCTAAAGCGTAATCCTGTTATGGAAAATATGAATAACTGCATCAATATGTTGGAGATGAGCAAAACAGTTAATACAAGACCGGATGAAATTACAACGGATATATTATACCCCTCCGGTAATATAGGTATGCAAGTAAATAAAGATGAGATGATTGGATACCTTAGAAGAAGCCTTGATTGTTACAAGCAGGAGAGATGCCTCAGGTATATAGCTCAAAGTACTACAGATGAGAATCTTAGCGCTATAATTCCAATGAAAACTTCAAGTTTTTTAGATAATGAAGATTACTTATTAAATGGAAATGTTACTATACTAGGCAAAGTAGTAAATACCTTTGATAATGAAAATGCCTATACAGACATAAATGATGCTTTAACAGGAGGAAACTTCGGGCCAATAAGCAATGATGCTTTTTTTGACTATATTGATTTTACGAAATTAAATGAAATGAATAATCCTCTCTTGAGATCAACCCCGAAATTGAGAAACTTTTCCGATATTGGAATACCTAATCCACTATACGAAATACTTCCTATAGCAATTTATTTGTAAACTTTTTCTGTATAAACAAATTTCATTAAGTCTCCATTTGTGGTACAATAAAGTGGAGGTTGACTAAAAAACAAGAATATGAAAGGACGAATTATGAATATTGCATTTTTTCTCACTCCTAAGAGTGACGTTATTTGCGAAAATCTGAGCTCAACTATGCGCCAAGCTATGGAGAGGATGGAATATCATAGTTACACAGCTGTGCCTTTAATTGATGAAAAGGGACATTATGTAGGTACACTCACTGAAGGTGACTTGTTATGGATGTTAAAGAATAATCCAGATCTTAGCTTTAAAAATTGTACTAAAATTAAGATTGGGGATATTCCTAGGAGGATGGTAAATAAGCCGGTATCCATCAATGCTGATATTGAAAGTTTAGTTTCATTGGCAGTGAACCAAAACTTCGTGCCGGTAGTTGACGATGAGGGCATATTTATAGGAATAATTAAGAGGAGTGACATAATCAATTACTGTTACCAAAAGTTTATTGTTGAGAAGCAATAAATAATGGACAATTTATTATTTTATAATAAGAAATAATGAACATTTCAATACTAGGATATACCAAAAATACAAGCACTATGAACTAGTGCTTGTATTTTTTACTCTACAGATAAAATATGTTCAAAGAAATTATTAATATTTTCTTATTAATAATTTCTTTGTTATATCGATTAGAATATCTTTATTTTCTGACTGGGGAAGGGAATTGATCAGCTTAAAAGCTTTGTCAGTGTATTGTTTTGCAAGATTTCTTGTTTTTTCAAAGCTTCCTGAAGAATTTAAAAGTCCTATAATTTTGCTTATATCTTCTTTGTCATATGCTTCTTTAGAAACCAATGCATCTAATTCCTTATTATTATCCATTAAGCCATAAATTACAGGAAGAGTATATAATCCTTGTTTCAAGTCACTGCATACAGGCTTGCCCACAGATTCTTCTTCACCGAAATAATCAAGAAGGTCATCAATTATTTGAAACGCCATACCGATATTGTGCCCAATATATGAAAGCTTTTTCGCCAATCTCTCATCGCATTTTCCGTCTAAAGCTCCAACGTAAAAACTTAAAGAAAATAATTCCGCAGTTTTATAGGAGATTCTCTTTAAATACTCTCGGATATTTACCTTCTTATTAAATCTGGAATAGAACTGCTCAACTTCTCCTATACATATTCTTCCCATAGACCTGGCATCAATTTGTATATTATTAGCAGAGTTCGTCTTTGCCAATAAATTAAAGCATACGCAAAGTATATAATCACCCACATAAACAGCAAAATGCTTACCATACTTATGCTGCATTGTTTCTTTTCCGCGTCTTAATGA
>JAEZDX010000647.1 GCA_023417975.1 Bacillota bacterium | reverse complement strand
CATGTGAACACTTCCTTTCACTTAAATATAGTTTAATAGTTTTAACTTGAGTGTGTCCACAATTTTATACTAGCATTAAAGGATACATCGTAAATTAAATATCTTAGCTTTAATCCTCGCCCTACATTGCACAAACTACCAATCCAAATAGTTTTTGTTAAATTCTCTAATATATTCTATCATTTAATGAATGATAACAACATACACTTATTTTATAATCCGTTTATATATTTTATAAGCAAATGAGTTTCTTGAAATCTTTTAAATTAACTAAATTATTTCGGCTGTAAAAATATAGAATATTGATTTTTCTCAGATGAAATAGTGTCACACTTTGTTTTGTTTACTTGGATTACTAACTATTATACAATTCTGGACAAAAGATCTGAATACTTCTAACCTCTTTAACAACTTTCTTATATCTCTATTAGCACAATTTAATTATATTCTATAAGATATTATGTTATAATATTTTAGTTAAGTGTTCTTTCAGGTTGAAACACATTACATATAAATCCATTTTCTACAACTTATTATGGATTTCTCAAATAATGATTTCTAAAAGGAGTTTATAATACCATGAAAAAAAAGTTCTTTATTTTGATTTTTGGAATATGTGTACTGATTTCATTATTTTATTTAATAACTCGAAACCAAGAACTTACATTCCCGGTTAGTTATGACAAATCTGTACTTGAGGTACAAAAGCTTCAAATTGATGTCTCCTATCTACAGAATGAACAGAAGTATCAAATGCTTAAATTCTGGTTATCAAACTTAACTCCAATTGCAGCCTTATTCACCTTAATTTGGACGGTCTATGCTGGATTGAAAACTATAAATAATCAAACTAATCAGAAAAAGAAAGATGCTATTTCATCATTACTTCAAGCAATAGCTTCAGATTCTCCTGACCTACGTTTAGGTAGTGCTAGAGGTCTAAGTTCCTACGTCAATGAAGCTTTAGATGAAATTATTTCCGTTGCCACGCATGAACATGAAAACATAGTTAGAGATGAATTAGAAAAAATATTATACAATATCAATGGACAAAACCTCAATAAGCTATTGGAATTAAATAGTTCAACTATTGCGTACCGTATTGTATTATTGGGAAAAATGAAAGAACTGTCTTTATCTAACGACATAATTTATGCCATCACTCATATACCAATAGATATCTTACATACTTTTATTAAAGTTCAACCCTTCAAAGTCTCATATGAACATAGCAAAAAGCTCCAGCTAGTGAAGAAAGATAGATTAAATATAATTAATAAATATAATACCCTTACCAAACCGCAGTTAAATATTTCAGACACTGTTATTAATGATGCCAAAATCAGTGCTCAACTTGCTGAAATAACTGGAAGAGTACTTGCCAAAGCATTATGTAAAGGAAAGAAACTATCTTTACCAGCTTTAGGAATTGATCTATCAGAAACCACTTTATATGAAGCTAATCTGAATAAAACAAGAGCATCGAATGTAATAACAGTCAACTGCCTAATGCGTCACGCAAAACTTGAAAAATCAGTTCTCTCTTATTCATTTTTTGACAACTCTGATTTATATGGAATATCTCTGAATAAATCTACTTTTAAAAATGTTAGCTTTAAAGTCGCTCACCTAAGAGGTTGCGTTGCTAAAAGAATAAAACTTTTAGAATGTAATATGAATAACGCTATTTTAAGCGAAGGTAATCTATCTGGTTCTTTATTCTCCCATACTACTGGCAAATCAACTCAATTCCGTGCTTCAAATTTAAAAGATACTGTCATTGAAGAATGTAATTTTTCTTATTGCGAATTTCAAAACGGAAACTTTAAACAAACCTTCATAAAGAATTCTAAATTTTACAGTTGTAATTTTATTGAAGCGAATTTCATGTACTCAACTATAAAAGATATTAAGTTTAACGGTTCTGATTTTAGAGGCGCAAAATTCAACAATTGCATCATAACTAATGTTGATTTTAGTGGTGCAAATATTGATAAAGCTGATTTTCGTGGTATGGATGCAAGTTCATTAGACTTTTCCAAAAGCAAGGGCACACCAATAATTGATGTCCCATTCAGTAGTACAAATTCGACTAATATGTAATAATAATCTATTTGTGTACCACTTCAGTGGCTATTGAAGTGGATATTTATTCTTCCATCCGGACACGCTGCGCTGACGGTTAGTCAACAAGGTCAATTTCTAAAAGTCTGGGCATATTCAGGCAGACCATCAAAAACTACTGTCAAGGCACTACTCATCCTGAGGTCCGTAAGACCTATGAACGGCAGTCTTGCGTTCTAAACAGATGCATCAAAGAAGATGAGAATGAGAAGTTGAAAAAACAGAATCATATCGCTAAACGAATCTTCGATAGATTGGTTTGCGAAAAGAGCTTTAACGGGATCATATTCTTCCGTACGAACAGCTGTTAGAAGCATAAAGGGCATGCATTCTGTACCTCCACAAAGTATGGTGCCATTATCCTACAATCCAGGCGAAGTCACAGTCTATGAACTAGGAAAGAAAACCAAACTCTATATATTCTGCGGCAGACTATGCTACATCAGCGATATTTTTGTACAAGCCTTCCGGTCAGGAAATGAGGAATCGTTTCTGGAGGCCCAGCAGAGCATGTTTGATTTCTTTAATGGTATCCCAAAATGTGTTATCTTCGATAATGCCAAGATTGCAGTGAAGGAGGGCTTTGGGATTTACGCGAAACCACAAGCAAGGTATCTGTACTTTAGTGCCCATTATGCCTTTGGCCTTGATTTCTGCAATCCAGCCAAAGGCAATGAGAAGGGTATGGTTGAAAATTTAGTTAGCTACGCCAGAAGGAATTTCTGTGTGCCAGTACCACGCATTAACTGTATTGAGGAATTTAACCAAAAACTATGGAATAACTGCCTAAAATACAGAGAGAGTCATAAGGTGGAGAGTAGGCAGCAGCAGGTATTTGCTCAATATCCACAAGAACTAAACCATCTGCGAGCGATTCCTCTTTACCGCTATGATGCAAGCAAAACTGCTATTGTCAGGGTAGATGATTACTCTACCGTTAAGTTTGAAAAAACTACTACTAAGTACCAACAAAATATTGAGCCTTTCTCGATAAATTGGACACTCCAGAGTTAGATATTCTCCTTTAATCTCAGGAATGCTTTAATTTACATTTTGGGCACAAAAATCAAGCCGCCAAAGTCTTAAAAAATCTGCGTTTAAACTCAGCCGGTGTAAGGAATCCCAAGGCCTGGTGTCTTCTTTTTCTATTATAGAAGATCTCGATATACCAAAATATATCTCTACGGGCTTCTTCCCTGGTCATGTATTTTTTATGGTAAAGCATCTCACACTTGATGGTGCTGAAAAAGGTCTCAGCGCAGGCATTATCGTAACAATTGCCCTTTCTACTCATACTACATACTATATTGTTCTCTTTAAGCAGTTTTTGGTACTCAGTGCTGCAGTATTGCACACCTCTATCGGAATGATGTATAAGACCTTTTGCTGGTCTATGCATCCTTATAGCGTTTTCAAGGGCCTTGGTGCATAATTTAGTCTTCATGTTATCATCTGTTGCCCATCCGACGATCTCTTTTGTAAAAATGTCTTTGACAGTAGCAAGGTATAGCCAACCCTCACGGGTATCTATGTAGCTAATATCTGTTACCCACACAGCTGCAGGCTTATCCACATTTAAGTCTTGATTTAGAATATTCTCAGCTACAGGAAGGCTGTGATTTGAATAGGTAGTAGCTTTGAATTTTCTCTTCCTTATGGAGTATAGCTTGTTCTCCTTCTGAATCTTATAGAGCCTATTACGGCTGCATTTTGGGTGTTTTTCTCGTACATCCTCAAGCAGTTTATCAAGACCACATATACCATGATTATCCTCAAAACTCTTTTTAGCTACCTCTAAGATTTGTTGACGCTCAAGCTCTCGGTTGCTTACTGGTCTTGTGTTCCAATCGTAATAACCACTCCGCGATACATCTAGCAGGTGGCACATCTTTTCAACCGAATGCGCGGAGTTATGTCTCTTAATAAAGGAATAGACTACTTCCGGTTGCCCTGAATAAAGATGGCCGTAGCTTTTTTTAGTATAGTCACCGAATCCTCAAGCTCAGAAATCTTGCGTTCTTTCTCCTTAAGCAATGCTTCAAGTTCTGCTATCCTGGCTTCAGTAGGATTCTGCACTTTCTTCTTATCATCAACACAGTTTCTAAGTGTCTGAGGATTTATCCCCAAGTCCTTTGAAACGCTGCTGTATGACCTTCCTTCTTCCACAATCAATCTTACAGCATCTGCTTTTAATTCATCATTATACCTGTTACCATTACTCTTCATCTCTATCTCCTCCACATGATTTATTATATCTAACTCATGTGTGTCCTACAAATCGGGTACAGGTCAGCTCTCCCAACAGTTTTAGTTAAACTTTGTTGTCCACTTATATTTGTGATCCTTTAATTTTTCATCCAAAATACAGTACTGACATCTTTGTCTGATTTATACCTCATAATCTATAACATTCTGAAAGCTCTGCTAAATTTATTTTCCCTTATATGTTATAATATCAAGTGGACCTATAAAAAGACTAATTTCGATTTAAGGAAGGGTATATATGGGGGATTTAACTAAGATAAATAATATAGATGCGTTAGAAATTGCAATTGATTCTAAAGCAATAGAAACAAGTCCTGTTGACCAGCCTACAATCGCTAAAGACATTATTAAGGCAAATGAGACGGGGCTTATAAATAATTTAATATATTCCAATCTGGCATTAAGGCCAAGACTAATCATAAATGATTTTAGTAAAGGTAGTAAGGTTTTAAGTGAAATTGTTTCGGAACTTAATAAATGTAGCAGTTTTATGATCTCAGTAGCCTTTATTACAATGAGTGGCATAACCCCTCTTCTAGAAACCTTAAAGCTTTTAGAGGCTAGAGGAGTTATGGGAAGTATTCTTACTACAGATTACTTGAATTTTAGTGAACCAAAGGCTTTAAAAAAGCTCTTGGAGTTTTCTAACCTCAGCATTAGGCTCTATTCCAAGGACAGTTTTCATACAAAAGGCTATATTTTTAATCACAGCGATCATTATAAGCTTATCGTGGGTAGTTCTAATTTGACACAGACAGCCTTAACTAAGAATAAGGAATGGAACATTAAAGTATCTTCTTTAGAGGAAGGAGCCTTAACAGAAGAGGTTTTAAAAGAATATGAAGTTATGTGGGGCGATGCTGAAGTTTTAACCATAGAGTGGATTGAGGCCTACGAAAAGATTTATAAACAGTAAAGAGAAGCTGCTCGAAAAAGTACCGTACCAAGAATTTCTCAGTACACTTTAAAACCAAATAAGATGCAGGTATCTGCAATCCAGGCTCTAGACAATATAAGAGAAAAAGGAGCCAAAAGAGCGTTATTAATTTCCGCCACTGGTACCGGAAAGACCTATCTATCAGCTTTCGATCTTAGAAATTATAATGCTACACGTGCCTTGTTTATTGTCCATAGAGAACAAATTGCCAATCAGGCTTTAGAAAGCTACCAAAATGTTTTCGGTGATACTAAAACCATGGGAATTCTTTCAGGAAATTCAAGAGACATTAATAAGGATTTTATATTTTCTACGGTACAGACTTTATCTAAAGATGAGGTATTAACGAGCTTTTCTAAGGATGAATTTGACTATATTATTATTGATGAAGTTCATAAAGCAGGTGCTGCAACCTATCAAAAAATTGTGGGTTATTTCGAACCTAAATTTTTACTAGGAATGACTGCTACACCGGAAAGAACCGATGATTTTGATATATTTAAGATGTTTGATCATAATGTTGCCTATGAAATCCGCCTGCAGCAAGCCTTGGAAGAGGATTTACTTTGTCCCTTCCATTACTTTGGAATAACGGATGTAAGTGTAGATGGCAAAGTATTAGATGACACTACGGAGTTTAGTTACTTAGTAGATGATCAGAGAATTGACCACATTATTGAACGAATAAATTTCTATGGCTACAGTGGTGATAGAGTTAAAGGACTTATATTTTGTAGCGATAAAAAGGAAGCGAGAGAGCTTTCCGTTAAGTTTAACGAAAGAGGTTTTAGAACTCTTGCCTTAACAGGAGATAATTCTCAGCAGGAACGTGAGGACGCTATTGAACGCTTAGAACAGGCTGAGGCAGATAACTGTTTGGACTATATCTTAACTGTTGACATATTCAATGAAGGTGTAGATATTCCTTCAGTAAATCAAGTTGTAATGCTGAGAGCTACTAAATCCTCAATAATATTTGTACAGCAGTTAGGCAGAGGCCTCAGAAAAGATAAATCCAAAGAATACGTTGTTATCATCGACTTTATTGGAAATTACACTAAAAACTTTTTAATTCCAATAGCACTTTCAGGAGATAAGACCTATAACAAGGACACTATTAGAAAATACGTTATGGAAGGCAATAGAGTTATCCCCGGTTGCTCTACTATAAATTTTGATGAAATCTCCAAGAAGCGTATTTTCGAATCTATTGATCATGCTAACTTTAATGACGTTAAACTTATAAAAGAAAGTTACAATAACTTAAAATATAAGCTTGGCAGGATTCCAAAGCTTATGGATTTTGATTTGCATGACTCCATTGATCCATTACGAATTTTTGATAACGGCAGCTTAGGCTCTTATCATAGATTCTTAACAAAGTATGAAAAAGAATATAATATAAAACTGTCTCCTGTTCAAGAATCCATGGTAGAATTTATATCTAAAAAGCTTGCTTCCGGGAAAAGGCCTCATGAGTTAGAAATGCTTAGATGTGCAATTAATTATGATACTGCTTTGATGTCTAGATTAAGGAATATCTTAAAAGAGCAATATGCTATAGATTTTAAGGATAATACCGAAACTTCCATAGTCAATGTTCTTACAAATCAATTTGCCAGCGGAAGCAGCAAGGAAACATATAAAGACTGCATATTCCTAGAAAAGGATAACTCAGATTATAAATGCTCTGAAGCTTTTAAAGAAAATTTGAATGATGAGAACTTCAAAGCAATTGTGGAGGAGCTAATTGATTTTGGTATTAATAGATACAATAAATACTATTGTAACCGCTATAAGAATACAAGCTTTCAGCTATACCAAAAATATACTTATGAAGATGTATGTAGATTACTGGATTGGGAAAAGGGAGAAGTTGCACTTAATATTGGTGGCTATAAATTCGATAAGACGACTAAGACCTATCCTGTATTTATCAATTATCATAAATCAGAAGACATCAGTGATTCTATAAATTATGAAGATAGATTTGTATCCTCTTCACAATTAATCGCCATATCAAAGTCCGGAAGAACAAAGGACTCTGCAGATGTGGTACAAGCTTATAATGCTGAACAAGATGGAGTTGAAATGAGTTTATTTGTAAGGAGAAATAAAGACGATAAAATATCAAAGGAGTTCTATTTCCTAGGAAAAATTAAGGCTGTTGGTACTCCTAATCCAATTACTATGGGTGATAGCGGAAAATCCGCTGTGGAAATCAGCTATCAATTATATACACCTGTAAGAGAAGATCTTTATGATTATATTACGTCATAAAAAACAAGTGATATATTCTAAGTACATTTACTTAGGAAATATCACTTTATTTTTATAGTTCTTTAAGTTTTTCTACAACAAAAACATCTGCTGGTACCCATTTAAGGCCATCTAAGTTTTCTAACGCTACCCATTTAGCATCATTATGCGCATTCAAATGAAGTTTTCCACCATTTATATTGCACATATAGCAATGCATAGTAAGATGAAATTTCGGATAATCATAATCAACGGTTGTTAAATAATCAGAAACCTCTATATCAAGCTCCAGCTCCTCTTTAATTTCACGGATAAGCGCTTCCGCTTGAGTTTCTCCAGGCTCAACTTTTCCACCGGGAAACTCCCACATATTTTCAAAATCACCATAACCACGGCGAGTTGTAAAGATTTCATTATTATGTTTTATAACAGCTGCAACTACTTCTATTGTTTTCATCTGTAATCCCCCTTAGATAATTACAATATTATACTACAAATTGAGGCAAAAGGTAAGCGGATTTGGATCATATGCTATATCGAGTTTTTATTCAGTTCATATTCCAAATAACTTATGGTTTACTAACAAGTACTATTAGTAAACCGCAAAAATAAACATCCGGAAATACTTGTCCCTGAGAAAATTTACACGCCAGAATACGTGGCAAATGGTTGGAAGTCGCTTCCATGCTAAGTGTGCTAGTGAAGACTAAAAAGCCTAATCTTACTGCTCTATCAATTTTTTATAAAATTGCTTAAAATCTCCTCTAGTTCTTCATCTGAAAACTGTTTTTCGCCAAAAAGTGGATTACTGATAGATTTCTCAATTTAACCAATATTATTCAGTTATCCAGGAGTATTCTTGCCATACATTTTTACAATGTATTATAAAAACTTTTTGATAACTCTAATTCACCCATTTGATAATAGATCTCAACGATCCAAGAGCATACATATCCAATATTAGATTGTTAAGCTTATCAATTTGTGCAACACTATTATTTTTTTCTAAGATCACCATTGGTAGGTATTAGTTTATCTTAAGTAGTAATATAATCTGCTGTGTTTTGATTCAAGTCATCTCTTACAGATTAAAATTCAGAAGTGAGAGCTTTATATCCCTGGGATAACTCATTATTAGTATTCTATAGTTGATTCACCTGATTCTCGAGTACAGTTAATCTTGTTTCTTGTGATTTATATTCACTTATTGCATAAGATACACATCCTGAAATCACTATTCCTATGGTTACAATAACTAATAACTTTA
>JAEZDX010000641.1 GCA_023417975.1 Bacillota bacterium | reverse complement strand
ATATAGATTGAACATCATTTATTGATATATGCTCATGAAGTATATAAACCTTTAAAGCAGAATAACCTCTAAAAGCTAAAAATATAAGTATCAAAAATATTATTGAAAATATAAACTTTTTATGTTTTATGATAATCTCCTCCCCCCAATTTCTTAATGGAGATATTAGACTATATGTTTATTAGTGACTAACACGTTATAAATTACTAAGGTGAATCAATATATTGGTAATATTATACCATATAATTACAGTGCATCAAACAGAAGGAATAAATAGACCTCCAAGCTTACAAAATCATATTTAATTTAGGCGATATGATACTTTTCAGCAATTAATTTAGCAGTAGTGATTGTTGTAGTGAAAACAGAGTTAGATTGGTATATTGTGAGCTAGAAGTTACTATCGTATATAGTTTACAACTTCTAACTCTATACCTTCACTGTCTTTAATAAAGAATGCATAATAAGAATCGCAATACTCTAACCAGTACTGCGGTGAATGTATAATCTGAGTTCCAAGAGCTTGCACTTGTATAAAAGCTTCATCTACATAACTTTTGCTTGGTACTCGAAAAGCAATGTGATGAACTGCACCAGGTCTCCTGCGGGAAACCTCATCTGCGAGATATTCTTTACGAGGATTCACAAGACAGAATGTCAACGACTTACTGTAGTATTCGACTACTTCATAATAGTGCTCAGGTACAGCATCGTGATTTTTTAGATTGATGTCGAATCCAACTATAGGAAGAAATTTATCATAGAAATCTTCCGCTCTTTTGATATTTTTGACAGTTATACTAAGATGATCTATATTGGGCTCCATATTTGACTCCTTTCGTATCATCATATTTTTAACTAGTATAGTTAAGTATTATCTTTCGCTTATTATAAAGCATAAGTTTAAGGCATATCAAGAAAACAGAATGAAGTAGTTACAATTCAACACTTTTTATGTTATAAATGCTACTTTTACGAACTAAGCTGCAAAGGACACTTCGCAATTGCTAATTATTACGAACTAACAGGTAAATTTTAAAATATGAACAATTGATCTTTGATAATTGAATAATGCGGTATTTAAAATGATGTTAATCTATCAGCATCTGTTGACATTAGTGTAATACAATGTAATTTATGTTATAATTATCCTTAAGCTATAACAGAATAGTAGGATAAGGTGTAATAATAAAAAATAAGAATTAACTAAATTACATTATGGAGGTGATTAGGATAAAAAAGAATGAGTCGATGCGAAAAATATTAAAATTGATTCATAGTTATGATGAAGAATTCGTAATAGAATGGGCAGTAACACGAAGAAAAGGTATATGGAGACATGTCCTTAAAACTACTATTGTTACTACAGTGATAATGGGGATAATCGGAATATGCTTTTTATTGAGCAAACGTAGTATGTATGGATATGAACGAAACCAAACAATGCTTGTTGCTCTGTCACAAGGTCTTATTTTAGGTGTTATCCTATCGCTAATGCTATGGGGTTTAAACAATGACAGATATAATCGTTTAAAAGAAAAGAAATGATTATGCCAAAATAAAATCCAAATATTTCTTCATGTCCTTTTGGAGTTTTCAAAGCAAGCTGAAAGGTTGCTGAAGAATATTCATTTATGGTGATTCACTGATAAAAACTAAATTATGTTATGATTAACCTAGAATTATGATGTAATTGTAAAAAATTGCGAACTAATAATTATTTATATTTTCAAATATGACGTACTGTTGTCAAATTACATACCGTATAATTTTGTATAAAAATATGGAGGTTAATTATGGATAGGCAAGAAGTACTTAATAAAATCAGTGAAGAAACCATGTGTTTTATGCGAGGTAAATATTGTTTGGACGAGGTATCAGATGGCAAAAACGAATTAAAATTTCGGCAAGGCAAAAAGACAATTCTTACCATCAACATTCATGATGACAAATTTACTTTTCTCGTTATTTTCGGAAAAGCAGAACGGGAAAAATTTGAACAGGAAAGACATAATTTTTCTAAGTACATACAAGATTATTATGATAACTCCAAGACTTACCATGATGGGAAGTGGATGTTTATTGATGTTACATCTTTGGATGTTTTGGATGACATAAAACGCTTGATAATGATTAAGAAAAAGCCAAACCGTAAGCCATTTCCAAAAGAGACTGCGGTATACGGAAAATGCGGTCATAGGTGCGACTTATGTATTCACTTTTCTGGAGGTACAATTAGTGACGAATTTAGAAAAGAATTAGAAGAACGGTTAACCCGAGTGTGGAATAATAGTGACTGGTCAATGCGATGTTCGGGATGTGGCACTTCGGAATGTCATACGAATAATGAACTATGCGAACAACTAAAATGTGCAAAAGAAAAAGGCTGTGATGCTTGCGAGTCGTGTAAGGAATACCCCTGCCCCAATGCTACAGTTGCAAGTTCTAAAATCGAAGCAAAAAGCATTCTTGCAGATGATGTTACATGGGCGATTTTACCATTTGTTCCTAAACAGTATGGAAATTGATTAGGATGTAATCACATATTATTGGCATAATGTGTATATACGTTAATGCACATTCTTCTTATATGCTGACTTACCAATAAAAACCGAATAATAATCTTAAACACCGCATTATTCAGAGTGAATTTTGCGGTGTTTTTAGTTCCCAATTAAGGGAAATGGCGAAATAACTTAACTTCATATTATGCTTATACTATACTTATAGCACGAAAAATTAATGTACAGGTTTGATGTTGCTTTCAAGAACAAACAGCTCTGAAAGCAAGCGTATATCTTCTAGTTCGGGATTATGAAAGTAAAAAGATTTGTGTGCACAATTTTTATGCCTCTCGCCATTAAATTCATAATGAATATGACAGCTGCACACATGGTCGGCAGGCCAATTCCCACCGCGGTTTACACATAAGTTGCAGGCAGCCCACTTATCTTCAAAAACATTGGCAAAGCGTTCGGACAGTGCAAGAATTTTCTCAGGATGTGAGGTGAAAGCATTCCTTACAATCAATTTTACAAATAATCGATTTTCGTCTTTCTCTTCTCTCTCGCAGACATATAAAAAGTCTTTTTTCCCTTTTTGGTACAAAACGCTGTTATGGGGACCGCCTACTCTATCTTTCGGAATATGATAGCCGTATTCCTTGGCTTTGTCATACAGCCAATATTGAAGTTCACGGAATTTTTCAGAGGAAATGTCCATGTGGCAAAGAAACCGTTTATCATGCTTCTGCGAATCAGTTGCTTCAACCCAACGGTATGAAGCATACCATATCACATCGTGAAAATATCCATCCCACTCTTTGCTTTTTTTCCGAACATCAACATCACAGTATAACACATACATAAGATCACGATTGTTCAAATATGAAACCATAAAGTATTCGGACTTAGTACTGTAATCCTCAAATTCAAACCCATAAGAAGTCAACAAATCGACCAATATGTTCAATTTTTTGTGTTTACGCATCATGTGCTTAAACTCTGCTGTGCTTACCTTGACTTTTCCATTTTGAAAAATACCGCAGTAACACGTGAAAAACAAGAAATCGCATAAACGGTAGTAAAAGGTATAACTGAAAGTTTGACTGGGAGTACGGGAAAATCCATATTTTTCAGGATCTTGTTCTATTTCACTGTACATTTCAATTAATAATTTCTGATACACTCTGAACGTGGCGACAAATTCGTTATTTGTGAGTGACCCCAAAAGTGTTGGTTCAATTACCGTGTCGTCAGGAATCAATACAATGTGATTCTTTCTCCGTGAGATTTGCTGTTTGATGGTTTCGATATCAGCCATAATAATCACCTTTCACTGTATAAATTTGGTTTTCCGCAGTCGTACTGCGTAGTATATAGATTATCTTTACTGCACAATAAATTACTAAGATAAATCAATATATAGGCAATATTATACCATATAATGACAGTGTATCAAAACAGAAGGAATAAATAGGTCTGGAAGCTTACAAAATCATATTTAATTTAGGCGACATGATACTTTTCAGCAATGAATTTAGCAGTAGTGATTCTTGTAGTGAAAACAAAAATAGTTGCAGCAACACTTTTGCAGGAGAGTAAGAAGCAGAACATAGAGGATGCTGATAATACATAAATGAGTCTTAACTTCTGGAACTTACATCATGAATAATTGATCTTAGAAAATTGAATAATGCGATGAACAGGAGTTTCTTTCAAATGGGATTTTCCTGAAAATATGATCATATATGCTATAATTATAGCAAAGCTAAGATGCAATTTGTAAGGAGGGTGACTTTTTTGAAGGTAAAAAAATATGGAGATGGAGACAAAGTGTTGGTATTGGTACATGGAGGGCCAGGAGGTTCGGGCAGTCTTTCATGTATGGCTAAACAATATGCAGATTTTGGAGAAGGTAAGCTATGCGTCCTTGAACCTTGGCAAAGTGCTAAAACTGTATGGGGACAAGTTGAAGAATTACATAAACAAATTTTGTCATGTACGAATAAAAAAGTTGTACTGTTAGGGCATTCATGGGGAGCGTGGATAGTTACATTATTTGCTTCGAAATATTCCTATTTACTGGAGTGCGTTATTCTTATGGGCTCAGGTCCATTTGATGATAAATATATTCCGTTAATGCAGGAACGTAGAGAAAGGTTATTTCAAGGGAAACAACGTGAAGAATTTGAAAGATTGACACAGGAGCTAAGCAAAAAGGATGTTACTGATAAAGAAGAAAAATTTGCAAAACTAGCCTCTATATCACATGGTGATGACTATGATGTACTTGAGGAACATAATGACTGTATTCCAAGCGAAGAGATTTATAACAGTGTTTGGCCTGAAGGTGCAAAAATGAGAACGGATGGTCAATTACTAGAGGAAGCTAAAAAAATTAATTGCCCTATATACATCATACATGGAGAAGAAGACCCACATCCGATTGAGGGAATAATAGAGCCATTTAATGAAAATGGCATAGAATACACCATTTATACGTTGCACTGTTGTGGGCATTCAGCATGGAAAGAAAAATATGCGAAAGATAAGTTAAAGGAAATTATCATAAACAAGATAATTAATCGTTAAATTCTAATTTGCAGTGCTGAGCAATATAATTATATATTCATCATCGTCGTATCTTTCTTATTTAATTGACAGGTAATAAATTGAAAGTATCACTTCCAGAAAAGAAAAGCAAAAATGGTTAAAGTAATTAAACCATTTGATGTATTGACATGGAAATTTTTTAATGCTATTATTAGCCTGTAAAAATTAAATAGATCTTCAGGGCAGGGTGTAATTCCCTACCGGCGGTATAGCCCGCGAGCCGTAAGGCA
>JAEZDX010000624.1 GCA_023417975.1 Bacillota bacterium | reverse complement strand
AAAAAATTGACTGGAGTAAGGCTAATATTATGGAGCCGCATTTTAAAGGAATTAAGACTTTGAAGCAGTTCCCTATAAGAGAGCTTAGACCGTATATAGACTGGACCTTCTTCTTTGTGGCTTGGGGCATGAAGGAAATGTATCCTAATATAATGGATAATCCCAAGTATTCAGAAGAGGCAAAAAAGCTTTTTGACGATGCAAATAAAATGCTGGATTTTATTGAAAAGGAAAACGTGCTTAATACTAATGCAGTATTTGGAATCTTTCCTGCAAGTTCTAATGGAGATGATATTGAAATTTATAGCAATGAGCAGAGAGAAGCTCCGGCTGAGGTGTTTAATATGCTTAGACAGCAGGCTAAAAATTCAAGTGGAGAATACAGATGCTTATCTGATTATATTGCTCCGAAGTCAAGCGGACTTAAGGATTATGTTGGCGGCTTTATAGCTACGGCAGGACTAGGCGTAAAGGAATATGTAGAAAAGCTTAAGGCAGAAGGTGATGAATATAATGCCATCATGGTTAAGATTTTGGCGGATAGATTAGCGGAGGCCTTTGCGGAAAAACTGCACTTATTGGTTAGAAAAGAATTCTGGGGATATTCCAATGAGGAAGAAATGGATGTCCAATCGATTTTAAAGGGAAAGTATACCGGTATACGGCCAGCCTTCGGTTATCCGTCCCTTAGAGACCATAGTGAGAAGTCAAAATTATTTAAGCTTTTGAATGGAGAAATGAATGCAGGAGTCCATTTGACGGAAAACTTTATGATGGAGCCTGGAGCAAGCGTATGCGGACTATATTTCGCGGCGGAACATGCCAAATACTTTGATGTGAGTAAAATTGACAAAGAGCAGGTAAAGGATTATGCAAAAAGAAGCAATAAAGACATTAAAGCAGTTGAGAAGGAGCTAAATAATATTCTGAATTATTAATCTAAATATAAATTCACACACATATACAAACAAGAAAGCTATACCAAATTAAAGCTTGGTATAGCTTTTTTATGCTTAGTTGTATTTTAATCAGATGCTATGTCATTTTCAGCTTTCAATATTCCGTATTTTTCACATTTTAGTGCAACTGTACGATGTGTATGACCTAGAACCTTACCAACTTTATTAAAGCTTTTATATTTTTTCTTGGCTAAACTTATTATTTCCTTTTCATACTCTTCCATAGTAAATATTTCATCGTTTACTATATTTATTAAACCTGATCTATGGGGAGCTCTATTGGAAAGATACAGGGGAAGCTCCTCAATTCCGATAAGCTGACCTTCACATAGATTTATTGCTCTTTCAATTACATTTTCAAGTTCTCTTATATTACCTGGCCAGTTATATTCAAGTAAGCAGGTTAATGCTTCCTTACTGATACCGGATATGTTATTATTCAGCTTATTATTCAGCTTATCAATAAAATGTTCTACAAGTATACATATATCTTCTTTTCTGTCTCGGAGAGGCGGAAGGGATATTGTCATTACATTAAGTCTATAGTAGAGGTCCTCCCTAAATTCGCCTTTTGCCATCATATCCTCCAGGTTTCTGTTAGTTGCAGCTATTACTCTGGCATCGGTCTTTTGTACGGATATACCGCCTATGCTTTCAAATTCTTTTTCCTGCAGTACTCTTAACAGCTTAACCTGCATGGTTTTCGGCATATCACCTATTTCATCAAGAAAGATTGTTCCGCCTTGGGCAAGAGAAAATTTACCGGGTTTTCGGCTTACAGCACCTGTAAATGCTCCTTTTTCATGCCCAAATAGCTCACTTTCCAGTAGGTTTTCAGGTATTGCAGCGCAATTAACTCTAATGAAGGGCTTATCTTTTCTATTACTTCCATTATGAATCGCTTTTGCAATTACCTCTTTTCCTGTACCGCTTTCACCCCTTATTAGTACCGTAGATACTGAACGAGAAGCTTTATCAGCTATAAATAGACTGTCTTTTAAACTTCCTCTAGAACCTATTATTTCGGAAAAGGTACTGTTAAGCTTAGTCTGCTTAAGTAATTCTTCCTTATAATAATTTAATTCTTCTTGAGATTGCTCAAGCTTTTTCAAAAGATTTTTGATTTCATTTACAGGTCTTGATATTACCAGGATACCTTTAAAAGTACCGTCGATGGATAAGGGTTCTATAGTTGTTATCAAGTCTATTCCATCTTTGTGATAGACTTGATTTTCAACCTTTTCTCTTGAATTGAAAACCTTCATTCTTAAACCGTCAGGCGAAAGCTCTATTAAGTCCTTGCCTAAGGCATTGCTGCTTGATTTTGGAAAGTGACGTAAATATGCAGGATTCATATAACTGATTTTTCTGTTCTCATCTACAAAACAAATTAAGTCTCCGGAACTTTCAAGTATTTTCTTGAATTTTTCATTTAGCTCTTTCATTCCGATAAGCTCTGAAATATCTTGAAATACACCCACGGCTCCGATTACTTTATTTCCGGAATATATAGGAGAACGGGTTACTATAACCTGCTTTCCATTTATAAATTGAGTGCTTCCTCTATGAGATTCTTTATTTTTTACTATAATAGGCAAATCGGAAGTAGGAATCACGTCAGTTATGCTTTTACCGATTACGTCTCTTTTCGTCTTGTCTATTAGGCGTAAACCGTACTCATTAATAAATATTATGGAAGAATTTGCATCAACAACTATTATTCCCACGGAGATACTGCCGAGAATTTGCTCGTTTGCTATATTGCTCTGTTCAATTATGTCATCGATTTTGTTCATATTTTTGTTGTTATCAGTCATTAATGAGCTTATAAAATCACAAAGCTCATTTACCGCGCTCTCACCCATAACATCATCTTTGCCGCAGGAAATTTCTACCACATCATTATACTTTATCTTCAGAGAAAGCAGAGCAATCATACTTATAGCGATGGGTAGAGCATCGGTAGATTTTCTTACATAAAAATCTACATTATATTTGTGCTTAAGTGAATCTGCACGGTTTACAATTTCCGCTGCAATTCTTATGTGTACCCCAAGACTGTTACTTATTATAATACTCTTCTTGAACATCAGTAACTCTCCTTTACTAAAGCTGTGTGAGTTAAACATTAATTAATACAGCCTATATAGTATTAGTTGATAAAAAGTATCAAAACTATTATTTGCTTGATAAAAAGTATCAACTCAATTATACAATAGGAGTATTGAAGTTTCCATACACAATTATTGTAATGTACAATAAAACATTATAGTAATTGTAAAAGACATTGATAAATATTATCAATGTTTTTTGATTAAGAAGAGAAAATATAAGAAAGAATATGAAATGTAAAGGGTCTGGATGTATAAGAAATACAGACATAAATGAAATTTTAAAAAAATTCTTCTCTTATCATTAAGAATGGCATAATACTTGCTATTTAATATATGTATAATCTATTTAACCTGGGAGGAATAAAAATATGATATCAAAGAATGTTACTATAATGAATAAAACAGGAATACATGCAAGACCCGCATCAATGTTTGTTCAAGCTGCAGCAAAGTTTAAATCCAATGTAACTGTAGAAAAAGAAGGACGCAAGGGAAATGCAAAGTCTATGCTTAATATTTTGGCCTTAAGTCTTTCAAAGGGTTCCACTATAACAATATGGGCAGACGGCGAAGATGAAGCTGCGGCTGTTGATTCATTGGTAAAGCTTGTGGAATCAAAGTTTGGCGAGGAATAAAGTCATAGTATAAGACATCGAAGCTAATCGTTATTTTTTATGCCATAATTATACCGGGGGTGCGAAATGAAAAAAGGTATTGCTGCATCAAAAGGATATGCCATTGGTAAAGCTTTTTTAGTGGAAAAGGATGAAATAGTAATTGCAGAAAAAACAGGAATAAATATTACAGAAGAAGGAACAAGACTTGAAGCGGCTATAGAGGTAACAAGAAGGCAACTTCTTAATTTGAAGGATAAAACAAGTGCAGATATAGGAGAGAAGGAAGCAGCTGTTTTTGAAAGTCACCTCACCATGCTGGATGATCCTGAATTTACCGGAGCTGCATTGTCCGGTATAGAAGCTGACAATGTCAGTGCTGAGTCTGCTGTAAAAAAAATAGTTGATATGTATTTAAGTATATTCGCAGATATGGAAGATGAGTATATGAAAGAGAGAGCTTCGGATATAAAGGATGTTGGAGAGAGAATAATAAGAAATTTATTAGGTAAGTCCTCCAATGGATTATCGGAGCTGCCCGAAAATACTGTTGTAGTAGCACATGATTTAACACCTTCAGATACTGCTCAGTTGGACAGAAGTAAGGTTATTGCTTTTTTGACTAATACTGGTGGACGTACTTCACACAGCGCCATTATGGCTAGAACTCTGGAGATACCGGCAGTAGTAGGACTTGAAAATATAACAACTATTGTTAAAACGGGAGATGTAGTTATAGTAGATGGAGTAGAGGGTACTGTTATAGTAAATCCTGATAATGAAACTTTAGAGTTATATAGAAGTAAAAAAAGTGAACTTGATATAGAAAAGAATAAATTAAAAGAATTGGTACACACAAAAACTATTACTAAACAAGGTAAAAGTGTTATAGTAGCAGGAAATATCGGATCACCTAATGACGTACATAAGGTGATTGAAAATGGAGGAGAAGGTGTAGGCTTATTCAGAACAGAATTTTTATATATGGATAGAACAGAATTCCCTTCAGAAGAGGAACAGTTCAATTCTTATAAATATGTTGCTGAAAAGCTTGAAGGAAAGCCTGTAGTAATAAGAACTCTAGATATTGGAGGAGACAAAAAACTGTCATATCTTCCTCTTCCGGAAGAAATGAACCCTTTTCTAGGTTATAGAGCAATTAGATTGTGTTTAGACAGACAAGATATTTTCAGAACGCAGCTAAGAGCCATTTTAAGAGCATCGGCTTATGGAAATATTCAAATTATGTTTCCTATGATAAGCTCTTTGGAGGAATTTTTTAAGGCTAAGGAAATATTGACTTCTTGCAAGGAGGAACTTAAAGCTGAGGGGAAAGCCTATAACGATAAGATTGAGACAGGTATTATGATAGAGATACCGTCTGCTGCTATAATGGCCGATGAATTTGCTAAACATGTTGACTTTTTCAGTATAGGTACCAACGATTTGATACAATATACTTTAGCAGCAGACAGAATGAATGAGAACATATCTTATTTATACAATCCAATGCATCCTGCAGTATTGAGATTGATAAAGATGACGATTGAGGCAGCTCATAAAGAAGGAAAATGGTGCGGAATGTGCGGAGAAATGGCAGGTGACGAGGAGGCAATTCCCACACTGCTTGAGTACGGACTTGATGAATTCTCCATGAGTGCATCATCTATGTTGAGAGCAAAGCAGATAATAATAAATATGTAATTAAAAAAATCAGCCTTATTGGCTGATTTTTTTACTCTATGTTGACAACGAAAAATAAAGCATTTAACATGAAATTATATATTAAGGTAATAAATCTCGTAAATATTATACCATAAATAGGTTTATATTAAGAGGTGTTTTATAATACATATTGGGAGAGGATGTTATGAAAAAGCTTTATTGGGCATTATGCGGGTTATACATAATAATTTGTTTGTATATAGGTAAATTAATATTTGAGCTGCGCAGAAGGAGGATGACCGAGGTGCAAGCTGATGATTATGCAGCGGAATACGTGTCTAGGTGGGCTAGGAAAATAATAAAGATGACCGGTTCTACAGTAAAGGTTTCCGGTTTAGATAATGTTCCGACAGACACCTGCTTGTTTGTGAGTAATCATCAGGAATATTTTGACATACTGGTAATGATTGGGTATATACCTAAGCCAAAAGGATTTATTGCAAAGAAGGAATTGAAGAAAATACCCGCTATAAGCTATTGGATGAAACAAATACACTGCGTGTTTATTGACAGAGAAAATCAGAAGGAGTCATTGAAGGCAATTCTTGAAGGAGTTAATAATCTAAAAAAAGGTTACTCTATGCATATAGCACCTGAAGGTACAAGAAGTAAGGGACCTACTTTGGGAGAATTTAAAAAAGGAAGCCTGAAGTTGGCAATTAAGGCCGAAGTCCCGGTGATTCCCGTAACCTTAAATAACGTTTATAAAATAACAGAAGGAGGAGGATTTCTGAATCTTAAGGCAGCAGAAATGGAAATGATTATTTCCAAGCCTATAGACACTAAAGCACTTCCCAGAGAAATGCAGAATGATCTTTCTGAAAGAGTCAGAGGTATAATTTTAGAAAATTTAAAATAGGTATGAGGCTAAGCCTATATTAATAGCGCATAAGTGCTTTTAATATAGGCTTTGTTTTTGACAGTAATGTTATAAGGAACCATTATATACCTCAATTAATTTTAAGGTAAATATCAATATGAAGCCGAAAATATCGATAATATAGTATGCATTTTATATAGAACTTAATTAAATTATTATTGGTAATAACAACCTTATAAAGGTACGATTTCGACAAAATTTTATTTTATTTACGAAGAACTATAAAATACAATAATATTATGATAGAATTAAATCTAAAGATTAAATAATTATGGAAAAAATTATTAATTGTATTAAACATATATTGATAGATGTTGATGTGGTAATCGGAGAGTGATGAAGTTGAAATGGGTGAGTAATTTTAAAATCAGGACAAAGCTATTGATATCCTTTTTAATTGTAGCCTTGTTGATTGGAATCGTAGGTCTTATCGGAATAAAAAATATATATAAGATTAATTCAAATGAAATGAGTATGTATGAGAAAGAATTTGAAGCTGTAAAGGATTTATCGGCAATAAAAGGAAATTTGATTCAGATAAATTATGATATCTATAAAATAGTAAAAGGAAGCAGCGATGGTGAGACTAAAGATTTATTGGAAGATATAGAAAAACTCAGACTAGCTGATGATAAACTAATATCTGATTATGAGACAACGATTTCAACGGATGAAAATAGTGAAAGATTTCATACATTTACTAAACTATTGGATAAATACAGAGCACAGAGAATTGAACTGATAAATTATATTGATGGAAAAATGTTCAATGAAGCAGAGAAGGCATATAAAGAACTGGATATAACCAGTAATGAAATAGTGAATTATGCAGAAAGTTATGTTTCTTTTAATGAAAGCATGGCAAGGGAAGCACATGCTAATAATATACAGTTATATAAGCAAACACTGGCTGCTAGCATAGGAGTAACATTATTAGGTTTTATTTTAGCCATTGGATTCGGATTGATTATTTCCGGTACTATATCCGAAAAGATAAAAAGAGTTTTGGGTTTTGCGGAAGCTTTAATTCGTGGAGATTTGGATTACACAATAACCATAGCTTCAAAGGATGAATTGGGAGAACTGGCAGCAGCACTAAATCAGGCTGCAGTCATACGAAATGAATATGAGCAAAAGCTCACTAGTAATTATGAGGAGATCGAAGCGTCCTTTGAAGAGATAACTGCTTTGGAGTCAGATTTAAGAGAGAAATATCAAGAACTGGAGTCATCCTTTGAAGAAACTGCGGCATTAGAGGAAGAACTTAGAGAAAAGTATAGTGAGCTTTCAATAAGCGAAGAAAATTTGAGAAATAGCGAAGAGTGGTACAAGCTTATAGCTGAAGCATCCTATGATTATCTCTGGGATTGGCGTATAAAGGATAATGTAGTTTATACATCGGAAAGATGGAGTGAGCTTCTTGGTTATGATAGCTCAAAATGGGATTCCATTCGGGCATGGCTTAAATATGTACATCCGGAGGATGTAAAAGTTGTAATGGATTCTATATCCAATCATTGGAGAAGTAAGGGAGATACCTTTAGTATTAAGTATAGAATAAAAACAAAAACGGGAAAATATTTATGGATTCTAACTACAGGTAAAACACTTTACAATGAAAGTGGTGAACCATACAGATCTGCAGGTTCACTGAAGGATATAACTGAAAGCATTGACAATCAGGAAAAATTAGAGCATATGGCTTATCATGATTATCTTACGGGCTTACCAAACAGACAGTATATGTACAAAAGTTTTGAAAATGGGTTTAAAATTGATAATTTTAATTTTATGGATAAAAGTTCATCTGTCATATTTATTGATATAGATAACTTCAAATACATTAATGATACTATGGGGCATGTGTTTGGAGATGAATTGATAAAGCTGGTAGGAAAGAGAATAATGGAAATGATACGTAAGTGTGATGTACTCATAAGGCTGGGTGGGGATGAATTTATTTTATTCATTTATGAGATAAATGCTAAAAGCACTATTGAGGAACTGTCAAGGAAAATCCTGCATGTATTAAGTACGCCTTTTGAGGTGTTAGGAAACAATGTTAAAATAACTGCAAGCATTGGAATAGCTTTGCTTCCTGAAAATGGAACAAATGTTGATGAGCTTCTTAAAAAAGCTGATATAGCTATGTATAAATCCAAGAGAGAGGGGAAGAACAGCTTTACATTTTTTGCTGATGATATGAACAATGAGGTTATGGAGAGGATGAATATTGAAAAGTTTTTAGGGACGGCTCTTAGTAATGAAGAATTCGTTCTATATTACCAGCCTCAAGTTCAAGTAATGTCAGGCAAAATTACAGGATTTGAAGCATTAATAAGATCGAAAAACCCTGAACTTGGATTTATTCCGCCTACAAAGTTTATACCAATAGCTGAGGAAAATCACATGATAATAGATATTGGTAATTGGGTGTTGAAAACAGCCTGTGAATTCATAAAAACTATTCACAATATGGGAAGAGAGGACTGTTATATTTCTGTAAATGTATCAATAATACAATTGATTCAAAGTGATTTTGCAGAAAATATATCCAAAATACTAACGGAGTTCAAGCTTTCACCTGAACTGCTTGAGCTTGAAATAACAGAATCGGTTTTTATAGATTCCTACGAGATTATAAGAAAAAATATTGAGGTGCTAAGAAGTATTGGGGTAAAATTTGCTCTTGATGACTTTGGCAAAGGTTATTCATCCTTGAGCTATCTTAAACAGCTGCCAATTAATACATTAAAGATTGATAAGAGTTTTGTGGAAGATATTAATAATCCTGTGGATAGTTCCTTAGTAGAGAATATTATAGTGATAGGACATAAAATGGAATTAAGCGTAGTAGCAGAAGGAGTAGAAATCGAAGAACAGGCAGAATACCTAAGAATGTTTAAATGTGATAAGATACAAGGATATTTATATAGTAGGCCAATTCCAAAAGAATCGGCAATGGATATGATAATGTCTCACAATATATGAAGTATAAATTAAGTGTGCCGTTTTTGCAATAATCTTAGCGAAGTAAGCTATGAATTGCAGAAAGGGCATTAATTTTTACACTTACACTATATAAAAAGTAAATATCTAATCACCTTCAGTGGTCCCATAAATCCTTGAAGATTGGATATTTTGTGACAGCACAAGGCGAAGATATTTATTACTTTCTATATAGTTATGAAAGAATATATTATCATAATGTGGAAAAGATAGAATAAATCAAAGGTTGTTTCCGCAAAAAACACATAGATTTCACATAATTAAAATAAAATATTTCGAAAATTGTATGATAAAATTATTATTAATTAATATGGAACACAATAAAAATCTTATATTGCATCCAGCGAAAATATCCAATACGCAAGGACTTTCCGCAATAGAAGAATGTAATAGACTTTATAGGTTCCATATATAATATAATTAATTAAGAGGTGAGAGCTTTGCCAAAAAAAATATATTTGGTTGAAGATGAAAGAAGCTTAAATGTTTTGCTTGAAAAATACTTAAAGCTTGAAGGTTATGATGTAACCACCTTTTCAGATGGAAATACAGCCATAAATAAAATAAAAGATATGCCTGACTTATGGATTTTGGATATAATGCTGCCGGACATTGACGGATACGAAATTATTAAGGCTATAAAGCAGAATAATAAGAATACTCCGGTTATTTTTATGTCTGCCAGAAATGAGGAACTTGACAGAGTGGTTGGATTGGAACTTGGAAGTGATGATTATTTGTCAAAGCCTTTTTTACCTAGAGAGCTTGTAATCAGAACTAATAAGCTTATTGAAAGAGTTTACGGAAAGATTAATAACGAACCTGTGGACAAACCTGTTGAAATAGGTGCTTACAAAATCAGCAGGAAGCAAAGGACAGTTCTATTAGATAATGAAGAGATTCAGCTTACAAATAAGGAATTTGAATTATTGAATTATTTTGTTGAAAATAAAAACAACGTGGTATCTAGAGAACAAATACTAATTAGTGTTTGGGGAGATGATTATTTTGGCTCGGATCGAGTTGTGGACGATACCATTAGAAGGCTAAGAAAAAAAGTGGAAAGGTTAAATATAGAAACCGTATATGGGTATGGTTATAAGCTGGTAGACAAAACATGAAAAAACTGAAAATTACTTTTAAATCATTAACTATGAAGATATGGACAACATTTACTGCAGTTATATTAATAATTATTTTCAGTATATCACTTATTTATTTGGTGGCTGCAAGAAGGACTGATGAGAATGATAAGTTTCAGGACTTGAAGCTTGCACATGAATATGTATTAAAGAGTGATAGTTATAATATACCCGGTATGGGCTTTGATAGCTTCAACAGAAAGCTTAAAGATATAGGAATCTTTATTTTTAACCCAAGTGACAGCGGCAGAGCTATATTGGACATTAAAAGAATGAATCCTATATCTG
>JAEZDX010000518.1 GCA_023417975.1 Bacillota bacterium | reverse complement strand
GGATTAATCGTTGCTATTAATGTATCTGTCCCTCCAACTGTTATGGTATCCTCAGTTTTGTTTAAGCTTACCGATATTACATGTACTGCAGGATTAATCACTGTTACTTTGCAGACGGCAGTCTTATTGCCATCTACTGTTGTTACTGTTATATCTGCAGTTCCTGAGCTTATAGCAGTTACTTTTCCTGTAGAATCTACTGAAGCCACTGAAGCATTGCTGCTTGACCATGTAACATTTTTATTGGTTGCATCAGCCGGGCTTACAGTTGCAATTAATGTATCTGAATTGCCAACCACTATAGTATCCTCAGCTTTATTTAGGCTTACCGATATTGCATGTATTACCGGATTATTTACTGTTACTTTACAAGTAGCAGTCTTTTTCCCATCTACAGTAGTTACTGTTATATCTGTAGTTCCTGAGCTTACAGCCGTTACTTTTCCCGTAGAATCTACTGCTGCTACTGAAGCATTGCTGCTTGACCATGTAACATGCTTATTTCAAGCATCGGATGGATTTATTGTTGCTATTAAGGTATCTGCCTCACCAACTATTAAAGAATCCTCAGTTTTGTTTAGACTTACCGAGGTTACTCTCTTACGTGCACTGTTAAGGATGGCGTTTACAAGCCTCTCAGCTATTTCTGCATGCCCCGCCTTTGATGGATGAGGGTCGAAGCAATTCAAGTCTATGCCTGTAGTATCAACATAAATATATACTTTAGCCGCATCACATTTACCTGAAATATAAGCATTCATCATATCGATATATTTCTGAAACACCTTCCCAATATAGTATGTTGTGCCTTTATATTCGAAGTTCAAATTTGGGTTTGAATTATAATAACCTATGGCAGCTAAGGTAGCATCAGGCTTTATATTGTGAATAGTTGCTATAATACTGTCCCAATTTTTAGTGAACTTCTCATAGGCCTTTGCAAATCTTGCATCAATGTTTTCAGTCTTAAGTACATTGAATATTGCTATTTTCTGTTCCTCGGTTATATTTTGACCTAAGTAATCTTCCGGATTTTGCGGAAGAGCATTAAGCTGTATACCGCTCAACAAGGTTTGGATCATTTCATATCGCTCTTCTGCACTCATATTAGCCGTATCCTTGCCCAAGCATTCAAGCACCATATCCAGCATAGTCATGGTCAGGTCGTTACTTCCAATGTCAACGGAAATAAGGTCTGAGCCCTGAAGGTCGTTTCTAAAGCAAGTATAATACTTATTTGACGGGTTAGTTAGAACATTGAGCAAATCTTCAGTTCTATAAGCACTTAAAGCCAAATTGTAGTTTTGGGTTACACCGAGCTGTTTGGCTGCAAGAGCCACGTAACCACTGTCAGGATTGGAAAAATCTCCTTTGTAGTCCGGAAGGCTATATCCCGCTGTAATACTGTCCCCCATAGCGCTATAAGTATTATAACGTGCCGTTCCTTCAACTCTCTGGAAACTTGCAGTGATACAGTGATCTCCTCTCACATCTTTAAAAGTATATGTGTTCACAGGGCCTATACTCTTACCATCTACAAGTACATCACTTATCTGGAATCCACATACTGCGGCAACAGTAAAAGTCAAAGCATCGCCGGTTTTAACGATATTTTCCCCGGCAGGTGTGATTGTTCCGCCGATTTGTGCAGTTGCCGTAATAGTATTTAATAGAGCTGCGATAATATTGTGTGCGATTTGAGTATGACCTACTGTAGATGGATGCGGATCAACAACATTTGTTTGGATATCGGAAATATCCACATACACATAACCGTTCTGTTGGCAAAAGTTTTTAGCAAATTTATTCATCTTGTCTGTTGGTACTTGAATTATTTTACCGATATCTAAGGTTACATCACCCAGTTTAAAATTCATGCTCTTATAGGGATTGTAATAATTAAGAATAACAAACTCAGCTTTTGGATTAATTGCACGAATCTTCTCTACAACTTTCGGATAATTGACACAAAAGCTCTCATAAGCCTTCTCCATAATCACGCTCAATGACTCATCTGCCAGTACCCCTTGGATTGCTTTAATCTGTTCCTGGCTGAGCTTTATGCCCTTTACCACCTCCATAGTGTGAATCATGCCGGCAATATCTCCGGTGAGCAGTGGGTCAGCCAATGCCATAATTTCCTGAGTACTCATATTGGCAATATCTCCGCCAATACAATTTAAAACAGCATGCATAGTTGCCATGAGCAAATCGTTACTTCCAATTTCCAGTGTGATTAAATCACTTTCCTTAATGTAATTGCTATATACGGAGTTTAATCCATTTTTCTCATCCGTCAATATATCAAGAAGTTCTCCCGTATCGCAGCCCGGCTTACCTAAATTATAGACAGTACTTCCCAACTTCTTACCAACCTGCCTGGCGTAACAGAAATCCGGCGAATTAGTAATATTTTTCTTCATATCAAAGCCATTTTTATAATCATAGTCAGCTTGTGTAAAGCCCGCACAAATGCTGTCTCCTATAGCGGAATAATTTTTATAGTAGATATTTTTTGCCGTTTCCGACGATATGTCACTGGCAAAAGCCTTTGTAGGAAATATATAAAATATAAGGCATAACACCAGCAGCAATGACATATTCACTTTTTTCATACTCAATCTCCCCTTACTCCTCATAATCCCGCCGGAATCAAACTGATTCCGTTTCCAACCTTCGGTAATCCACTTTTCCAACAGGTGTGTAATAGAGAGATTCACAGAACTTATAACCTACCGGCTGTGCATATTCCGGCAATTTATGCTGACACAATTCGCTGATTTCGGCTTTAATCTGTCCTTGTCTTTCCTGAACATTATTTCTAAGAACAATGTGTACGTAGGGAAGCTTGCCCTGCGGATTAACTTTGTCAGGAGAGGCAACAGCAGAGCAAGCTTCCACAGCCGGATGTTTACTTATGACATTTTCAATCATGCTCGGGAATACTTTGAAGCCGTCATGACGGATTATCATGCGTTTTATTCTTCCATCAACAAAAACAAAACCGTCCTCATCAATATAGCCGATGTCACCGGTATGCACCCATATGCTGCCATCAGAATGCTTTCGCAGCACATTTGCGGTTTCTTCCGGCTTTTCATAATACCCAAGCATAATTGATGGACCTGTAATACAAATTTCTCCTTCTTCACCAATATTCATTTCTTTATCTGTTCCGGGTTCAAAAGCAGAGATTGTATTTTTTATAAGCGGTATACCGACGCTGCCGGGCTTATTGACTTCTCCCATACACGTACACGCAGTTGAACAAAGCTCAGTCATCCCATAACCTTTTGAAAGCGCGTACTTGCTGCCGTGAGATTTGAGAAACCCATTTACTTCCTCTTCCGCACCCAACGTAATGGCGTCTCCTCCGGAACCGGTGTTAAGGAGATATGAAATGTCCGCATTCTTCATTCGCTTATCTTTTGCCAATACTTGATAGTGTACCGGCACGCCGCACATATGTGCAGGTTTATATTTTAAAATCAAAGCTGCCAGCTTCTTCGGATCGAGATTTGGTATTATAATTGTTGTTATGCCGAATGAAAGCGGCAAATGAACACCGCAGGCAAAACCATATGCAATAAATGGCGGCATAACATTCAAAAATTTCTGCTGACGTTTGAAGTTAATAGTAGATTTTCCATATTGAAAAACCAGTGCATTAAAAGCGTCATCACCGAGCATAACTCCCTTAGGCGAACCGGTTGTTCCACCGGTATGTACTATGGCACCGCAATGCTCCTGACTGTAGGGCACAGGTTCTAACCTTATGCCTTCGCCATTTTCAATAAATTGTTCCCATTTGACGCAGTTTGATGTATATTGATTTTTATCACCGTTTGTTAATTGAAAAGCAACCCTCTTTATATGCTTAAGTGAATCAGCAGCAGATAATACAACAATTTTGGCTACATCCGTTTTCTCAACAGCTTCGCGTATTTTGCCGTATGCCTTATTTAGTACACAAACGTATTTTGATTTGGCTTCTTTAATGTATTCATGTATACCTTCAATGCTTGTACGTGGGTCTACCATGTTAGGAATGGCGCCTATTAAGTCCATTGCGTAAAATGAGTACACAACTTCCGGTGTTGTGATGGAGCATATTGTAACGATATCTCCACACTTAACGCCAAGTGCCACATAAGCCATGGCAGTCTTCTGAATGTTATTAAATAACTCCCCATAAGTTATAGTAGTGTCAAAATAGTTCATTGCAATATCATCAAGATAATCCTTATTGTTCTGAAAAATGTAATCATACAATGAACATTTCGGCACTTCTTCCGTTACAGATTCCTTGTTGTAAAATTTCAGCCAAGGTTTTACAATTGAAGGTTTTGAATTCATTATGTCCCCCTTTTCATTTAATTGATACTTGTAAATACGCTACTATTCTAGCAGATACAGGTAATAAATACAATTCATAATATTCTAAATATTATGACATACGTATATATATTGATTACATATTTCGCTTTATTTTATTACGAAATGGTGCTGTAATTTATATATTATGATAAATAACTAACAAATTATGAAATCCTTGTTTATAAAATTAATAAATATCTTTATGCTGAACTGTCACCAATTCTGGCTATGGTGAATCATACTGACATAAGCTGTCTTAGTCTATGTTTTGTATCCTCATCTATGGGCATTTGAATAGTGATATTTGCTCCGGATATTTCTGTAGATTTAAATGAAATGTAGCTTAGGTATAAGTTTCCTACAGTAGGGTGATGTAAAAGCTTTTGACCTTCCGGTGCACCCATAATACCTTGATTATTCCACCATTTATTAAATAGAGCATCTTTTTCATTTAATTCATCTATAATCTCATTTATTTTATTATCCTTCTTATAATAGTTGTAATTTGCTCTCAATTGCTCTACCCGTAATTTTGAATGACCTTCCCAATCGTCTAACAGTTCCTTTATATAATTATCATTAAAAGCTCTCCAAACGGAATTTCTCTGCTTTTCATCCATCTCTTCGTAATTACCGTAAACTTTTAGCGCTGCTTCATTCCATCCGATTACAGTCAGCTTGTTATCAGTAACATAAGCTATATTAGGGTTTTGATTATCCAGGAACTTTTGCAATGTATCCGAAATTGTAACGGCAGCAATGTCTTCCACAGGCAACTTTTTATCTGATAAATTAAATAAATACCTTTTTTCTTCATTATTTAGCTGCAAAACTCTGCTCAAAGAGAGTAGCACATCTGTTGACGGATTAACATTTTGTCCTTGTTCAATCCGTACATACCAGTCAATACTTACTCCAGCTAAAGCAGCAACTTCTTCTCTCTTTAACCCTTCCACTCTTCTTCTTTTATCAAACTTGAGTCCGAATTGTTCCGGTCTCAATGTGGACCTTTTCTTTTTTAAAAACAACCCAAGCTCCTTGTTCTTAGATATCATTATCCTATCTCCTTAACCTAGCATTATTTATCATATGATAACCTAGCTTCTTTTTAAAATAATACTTTAATTATACACTATTAGCATAACTTATAGAGAGGAAGCGTATAACATGTCCAGAGCTTTAAAAACTTATAATTTTTCAAATAAATTATTATTGATGTTATCAATAATTTGCGCAATTATAGTAGCTAATTTGTATTACGATCAAGTTTTATTAACTAACCTTTCCAATGACTTTTTTGTACCTATTTCATCATCCGGTAAGCTTATAACATCTATACAGATAGGCTACACAATGGGATTATTGTTTATTGTTCCGTTGGGTGACAGGTTTAGCCGAAAACTATTGATACTTTTAAGTATTATTGCTTCAGCCGCCTTATTATATATAATGACTTTGCTACCTTCATTTAATTTAATAGTGCTTGCAGGCTTTTTCATGGGACTTTCAAGTGTTTCGGCACAGCTCATAATTCCATTTGTTTCGTCTAATATTCCGTCGGAAAAACGAGGTGTAATAGTAGGTCACTTACTTACAGGAGTATTTCTTGGAGTTTTGTTAGGCAGAGTGCTTGGCGGAGTTGTCGGTCAGTTATTGGGATGGAGAGCTGTTCATGAATTGGCGGCAATAACTTTATTGATTTTCGCAGCGTATTTATATTATTCCCTTCCTAAGGATACTGTAAAAAAAGAAGATTCATATAAGAGCATCATATTATCCCTGCCTCCACTAATAAAAAAAGAGAAAGTATTAAGAGAAACAATAGTTTTTGGTGCAGCTGCATTTTGTGCCTTCAATATATTTTGGGTTTCATTATCCTTTATATTGGAAGGTTCTCCTTATAATTATGGAAGTGCCGTAGTTGGAATGTTTGGCTTCTTAGGTATTGCCGGAGCATTAGCAGCCGGATTTTCAGGAAAACTTACAAACAGTAAAAATGTAAGCCTGTGGAATCTTCTCGCCTTAGCCATCATGTTTATATCTTTTTTCATTCTGGGCCTAGGCTGGTTTAAACTCATAATTATAATCTTTGTAACCTTTACTTTAGATGTTGGTTCAAGAATGAATATGTCCTTAAATCAAGGACGAATTTATAAGCTTAATCCACAAAATCACAGCAGATTAAATTCTCTATACATGGTTGGATATTACTTAGGCGGCTCACTTGGTTCATGGATAAGCACCTCTGTATATCATTCCTTTAATATAGTTGGAATTACAATTGCAAGCTGCATTGTTCTTTTGCTGGCGTATATTTATTATTTAATTACTAATAATCTCTTAAATTCAAAAAAACATGCTACATTTTTAAATATATTAACACCTAAAAATGAAGGCACACATCAATAAAAAAGGAGAAGATGAAAATGAATTTAATAACTGTAAATCGTGAGAAATGTATTAAATGCGGTCTATGCGTAAATGAATGTCCTGAACATATATTAAAGCTTACGGAAACCGGCCCAGAGGAGATTTGCTCCGAAGACTGTATCTCCTGCGGGCATTGTGTGGCTATATGTCCAAGGGAAGCAATTGATAACATAAAAACTCCCTTATCCAATCAAGTCAGCTCAAAAAAACTTCCAAAGCTGAGTCCTGCGGAGGCGGAAAACTTTCTTCGCTCAAGACGTTCTATTCGCTCATATAAAGAAACTCCTGTGCCGAGAGAAAAATTGATAGATCTTATCAAGGT
>JAEZDX010000424.1 GCA_023417975.1 Bacillota bacterium | reverse complement strand
CCGTTTACTATTTTATTCTAGCATTTACCACTTATCATTTATATGCAAAGAAAAACCAACAGGCTTCCCTATTGGTTTGGTTACACAATATAAAATATATATTGTGTCTCTAATGTCTTTTCTTAGTTATTATAATTAACATTGCCCAAACATAGATAGCTGCAATTAAAAACATTATTATTGTCAGAAGTCCAAATATTGGTTTTAAATTTTCAAATACTTGAGCGTTTCTTACTTTCATGTAATATCCTACAAAACATATTATATATAAAATGCTAATTAATAAAACCAAAATAGCATAGTATTTTCTGTAACCTTTTTTCGATTTTATAGTAAAGATAGTTGTTATCAGATAAACCATCACTATTGCTAGAAATATAAGGACATATTCTGGTGTTATTCTTTCTATGTTTGAACTCTTAGCCACAACTACAATCGCAAAAATTATAAAAACTAAATATACACTATTTTTTTTCACTTTAAACCTACCTTAATATATTTATTTTGAGTCACTATTATATTAATCAAAAGAATAACCATTTTGCAAACTCTGATACTACACTCACGGCGGCAGTTGTTGCAACAATTGCAGTTGCTGATATGGCTATTTCTGGTACTAAGTAACTCCTACATTTTCTGCTGAAGTTGCCAAAAATTATCTAACAAAAACGTTAAATTTCAGATAGACATTTAAACTAATTATAATATATTACTTTTAATAGGACTTTCTCCATTAGTGGAACTACTTCCTGCAATTGATGAATTAGTGTAACTCAATAATGTACATTATATAAAAATCAATAATAATGTAGCTTTTTTCAAGTTACCACCATATTTTTATTTAGGTTTTCTTAGAAAGATACCCCCAAATAATATAAACTACAATCATTGAAGCCATAACTATAACAGATACTAATTTAGAAATCATACTATTATCCACTAAAATCCCCACTGTCAAACCAACAATGAATATAATCCACGAAAATATCTTTCTCATTTATGATTCTCCTCACTTATCACACTAAATTCTCTTCAAGTTATATGAAAACATATTATGCTCAAGGATGTCTCCAACACTACCTGTTTTGGAATCTGTGTTTAACAATGCGTCCCCATTCCGAATTATAGCAGCAGGATTTAAGTAATAAAACTTGGTTCCAATGTTTTATTTTCATTTTTATCTCCTAAATATAAATCATTAATACGTATGTTTTTGAATAAGTAAATACTTCTCTTGATATAAATAAGTGAGTAAACAAAAGCCATTATCGCAATCATTATTATTACTAAGACTGCTTGTTATTGCTGAATGAATAGTGCATTTTTATTTTAACAGCTAATAATACTGCCTTTAGATACCATATTAAATTTATTATTATGATATCTTACAGCTTGTCAATAGAATTCTAAAGTACTTTTAGCTCTTCTTCTATAATTTTCATAACAAAAATATCGACAAAACTTGCAAGTGTTTGTATATATTTCAAAGTATCTATCTTGAAATATATCAAATTAAAAAAACCCCATACCTAGGCCATTTCCTAAGTACAGGGCTAATTTCTAATTATATAATCTTATTGTGAGCAGATAACTTCGCTATTATTTAGCAAAAGCTTCTTCTATAGCAACGGCTACAGCAACAGTGGCTCCAACCATTGGGTTGTTACCCATTCCGATAAGACCCATCATTTCAACGTGAGCCGGAACAGATGAAGAGCCTGCAAACTGAGCATCTGAATGCATTCTTCCCATTGTATCTGTCATACCGTAGGAAGCTGGGCCTGCAGCCATGTTGTCCGGATGAAGAGTTCTTCCAGTACCACCACCTGATGCTACTGAGAAATACTTCTTGCCAAGATCAACACATTCCTTCTTGTATGTACCTGCAACTGGGTGCTGGAATCTTGTTGGGTTAGTGGAGTTTCCAGTTATAGAAACGTCAACACCTTCCTTATGCATTATAGCAACACCTTCTCTAACGTCGTCAGCGCCATAGCATCTAACCTTGGCTCTTTCTCCGTTTGAGTATGCAGTTTCTTTAACTATTGCAAGGTTTCCTGTATAGTAATCAAACTGAGTCTGAACATATGTAAATCCGTTTATTCTGGAAATGATCATTGCAGCGTCTTTTCCAAGTCCGTTAAGGATAACCTTTAAAGGCTCCTTTCTAACTCTGTTTGCTGATTTAGCAAGACCGATAGCTCCTTCAGCAGCAGCGAAGGATTCATGTCCAGCAAGGAAAGCGAAACACTTAGTTTCTTCTCTTAGAAGCATTGCAGCTAAGTTTCCGTGTCCAAGACCAACTTTTCTGTCATCTGCAACAGAACCCGGTATACAGAAAGCCTGTAAGCCTTCTCCGATAGCTTCTGCAGCATCTGCAGCCTTAGTACATCCCTTTTTAATTGCAATAGCAGCTCCAACTATATAAGCCCAGCCTGCATTTTCAAAGGCAATTGGCTGAATTCCTTTAACCATGTTATAAACATCTATACCCTTTTCATCACAAACAGCTTTAGCTTCTTCAACTGAATTTATGCCATACTTCTGTAATGCCGGTATAATCTGATTAATTCTTCTATCATAACTTTCAAATAATGCCATCTTCACTCATCCTCCTTTTCTTATTCATGTCTTGGGTCGATTAGCTTAGCAGCTTCTGCAAATCTTCCGTATGTACCTGTTGCAGCCTTTACAGCTTCGTTAGCATCAACACCCTTTTTAAGTGCATCCATTACTTTTCCAAGAGATACGAACTCATAACCTATAACCTGATCATCAGCATCAAGAGCTATTCTTGTTACATAGCCTTCTGCCATTTCAAGGTATCTTGTTCCCTTAGCCTTTGTTCCGTACATAGTACCAACCTGGCTTCTAAGACCCTTTCCTAAGTCCTCAAGTCCTGCTCCTATAGGTAGTCCACCTTCTGAGAAAGCACTCTGAGTTCTTCCGTATGCAGTCTGTAGGAATAATTCTCTCATTGCTGTGTTTATAGC
>JAEZDX010000415.1 GCA_023417975.1 Bacillota bacterium | reverse complement strand
GTATTACATAATATAGTATGGAGGTAAAAAATATAATGAATAATGACATATATGCAAGCTCCAGTATAAAAACCATTGCAAATACTATTCCGAATCTCACCAAAGTTATTATAACTGAAACTAGAGATAATGCAAAAACTATGCTTAACAAATAAGCTGCTATATGTATAGTCTTTGCCATGTTTAAAGTTCTGTTGTTCACAGGTCTTGAGCATATTATGCTTTTATCTCTAATATCCAGGAGCACTGATGAAAAGTCCGATATCATGGCAAGAGTTGTAAACAGCAGTATTACAGTAAAAATTGTAGTCATTGTATAAAATATAGGCATAGGCAGTACTGCCATCAGCCCAAATAATAATCCATAAAAGGCATACATAAGTAAACCCATATTGAAGTTATTCCGACCTTCCTTCTCCTTGGCATTGCTATTTATTATTGTAGCAGACCTTCGTGTATCCATAGTGAGCTTAACCTGAAGAATTCGCCTCATTATAGGGTAGTCAATACCCAATTTGGTGAACATTCCCTTGAAAATATCCAGAAACTTTAATAACCTAAACTCCTTCATTTTTATTCCTCCTTAAGAGCTGCTATGAAATCACCGGCTACCTGTTTTTGTTTATTAAAGCCTGTCAATTGATTAAATATTTGCTCTAGGGATCCCTCACTGCAGTTGTTTTGAAGCTCCTCAAAGGTTCCGTCTGCTGCAATTTGACCATTATTAAGAAGTATTATTCTGCTGCTGATCCTCTCAACAACCTCCATTATGTGGGAGGAGTAAAAGATAGTCTTTCCCTGCTGTGCAAGTTCCCATAACAACTCCTTAAAGACTATTACGCTGTTTGCATCCATACCGTTAATAGGCTCGTCCAAAAATAATATATCAGGATTATGTATCATACTGGCTATTATAAGCACCTTTTGTTTCATACCTTTGGAAAAAGAAGATATTCTGGAAAAATAAACTTCTTCCATATCAAATAATGCCATAAGTTTTTTAGCCCTCTTGTCTGCAGTGATATACTCCAGTCCGTATAGCTCTCCTACAAAGGTCAAATATTCCTGAGCAGTAAGGCTGTCATATACATCCGCTATTTCCGGAACATACCCTATCTTTCTCTTATAATCTATGGAGGCTTGTGCTATATCCTCCCCCAATACTTTAACAGTTCCATTATATCCCGTTACAAGTCCTAAGATAATCTTTACTGTAGTACTTTTACCGGCTCCGTTTGGCCCTATATACCCTATAATCTCTCCCCTATGAACATCAAGATTTATTCCCTTCAGTACTTCCTTTGAACCATAATTCATGGATAAATCTCTAATTTGTACTACAACCTCATTTTGGTTTTCCACGTATACCCCTCCCAAACTTTAACCTCTTTTTTATAACCTATTAATAATTATACTTTAATTCTAAAATAAGGTAAACGCAAAAAATCCAGAGACAGTAAGTCCCTGGAAGATTTTTATTCCCTAGTTCTCAGAATAACCTTTCGGGAAATATGTTGACAAGGAATGCATGCTTGCATAGCCGAAGTTCATAAATATCCCATTTGATAAGGTAGAGTCTCCGTAAAACATATTATTATAATTGTTAGTATATAGTGTGTCGGATATATTTAGATTTCCGTAGTTATACAATTCACCATAGACATAAACATCACCATTTATAATTAATTTAATACCAAAATTTACTGTCAATCTGGCACCGGGCGCTATTATTATATCCCCGGTAATTGTTGTATCCTGTGAAATAGAAGTATTAGCTTTTATAATGTTCCCTTGACCACTTACGATTACGTTGCAACTTGCGGTCTTATTACTCTCTACGGTTGCAACAGTTATTACTGCTGTCCCTGCACTTATTGCTGTTACTTTTCCTGCAGAATCTACAGTGGCAACTCCTGAATTGGAAGTTGTCCAAATTACACTCTTATTGGCAGCGCCACTTGGTGTTATTATTGCACTTAAATAACCTACGCCTCCAACCTTCAAGTCAAGCGACGTTTTATCCAAGCTTATAGCTTGCACAGGAATATTACCAAAGGCTTTAGCCTCTATAACAAGATCATAGATATCTATAATTCCGTCTTTATTCAAATCATAAATAACCTTCCAATCAGCTTCACCGGATTTTTTATTATAACGAGTACTTAATTCAGCAATATCCCTTACATCAACCACACCATCTTGATTTAAGTCTTGCTTTATTACCCACTTTCCATAAAGTGTTATGTCGCCAGTAACTAATGTTGAAAAATTATATGGAGTTGTCAACTCTGAATCAGAATACCACCCGGCAAGAGCATATCCTTCCTTAGTTGGCACTTCAGGTATAACTGCTTGTGCATTGTAATTAATATATTGACTAGTAACTGCAGTTCCTCCATTTGAATTAAAGCTTACAGTGGACCTGACATTAATATCACAGGAACTTAAGTCCTTACTACCTGATTCTGTGTGGCCAAGCTTTGAATTATATATTACCGTTTTATTTAACGATACATCGGTTAGGACAATGCTGCTAATCTTCCATATCCCTTTTTCATCTGTATTTGTTATATATATTTTTCCTACATACTGCCCGTTTGCTAAACTTAAGTTAACCAGCTTGTCCTGTTTTGTTAATGGCGTTGTATAATGAACAGCTGCATGTATTGTGCCTGGCACATCGTCTGCTGCGTCTACATTAACGTTTATACTTTCTCCCGAACTTACTGATGTTTTATCTATGCTTATATTGTTGAACTTTGGCGGTGTTACATCGGTAGTACTGCTTTTAAATTCAAAATCACAATTGCTGAAATCTTGACTCTTTGCAGTATTATATATTTTTGAATTATCAATAATTACATAGTTACCTGATTTATCATAAAGCGTAACATCTCTTATTTTCCATATACCCGATTCATCTGAATTTTCCAGACTAATACTTGTTGTATTTGCTCCTTCTTTAGGGGTATATATATTTGCATATTTAGCTTTTTTAGTCAATGGACTTATGTAACATACATATATTGAATCAAGTCCCACCCCGCCATTATCCGTTGCATTAACTGTTACTTGTATACTCTCCCCGGCTGTCACAGATGTCTTGTCTATACTAATACTTTTTAACTCCGGCGGAGTTATATCTGCCTGCGCATTAGTGGTAACCTTAGGTAAAATTATACTTCCAACTATAATAAAAATACTTAGAAAAAAGGAAATGATTTTCTTATTTTTCACACAAATTCCCCCATATCTTCTATAACATTATATAATAGACCACTATTATTAGTTTTTTAGCATACTTAATTTTACCCTAAATGTTATGTCACAATAAGATAATAAATGTCGAATTAATTATTTTATATATTTACTATTAGCTACTTTGGTCTGTCAATACGATCTCCATGAACTAATAAAACCCGGCAGAACAACGTTAAGTCGTTCCGCCGGGTTAATTCATTTATTATGCTTTTGTTGTTCTTTTTGTAATAGAGCCCTTAATTATTTTTACAATGATCCATGCGCATAATTCACAAACTAATATAAAACCTGTCACTATGGGCACTTCCCGCGATGCCAAATAGCCAAACTGCGGATGGTGATAGTTAATTCCGTATAAACCCGTTGGACAATATGCTTTTACTAGCAAATAATATATTGGAATAGTAATAACCCAATATATTATTTTATCAACCAGCATATACATGCCCACAAGGCTTACGATACCGGTGGTGAAAAGTAATATTAAGTCGTTTAGTGTGGCATTCATGGGACTTGGAAAAATAATAACTGGCATTAATATATATTGCAGTAAGTATAGCAAAAACTGAAGCATTGCAGCCATGCAAATATTCCTTGCTGCTTTCCTTATTGTATTATGGTTATCTCCTGTAAAAAAAAGTTTCATATAATCAATATCTCCCGGAATATTATTTCAGCGGCATAAAATTATTTGTAGCTATAAGATAATAGGTTTCCTGATAGTGAGGACAGAACATTCCCCCTACTCCCGGAATTTTACCGCTTGATAGCACAAAAGATCTCTTAGCGTCCGTATATTTACCCTTAACATCATACCCTAACATGGGACCTACGCCGCAGGTCATATTTGCCAGTACTTGCATTAAAAATGCAGGCTTATATCTTACAAGCACATTATCTAAAAGAACTCCTTCATCAATATACGCTTTTGAATATTTATCAAGCCTTTGCTCTTTAAGCTCCATTTTCACATCCTCAAGCTCCGCTTCTGCTCCTGCATAGGTTGTATGATATTTGTTATGAGGATTAACTACTCCATCATCTGAATTATCAAATTCATATATTTGGTCTCTATCCGTGGCAACTAGTCCAAACTTCTCTAAAGTCCTGCTTGTCCCACCATCGTTGTTATAATCCTGCCCGGTGAGCCATTCATAAGTCCCTACTTTATCGCTAAAAGGATTTGAGTCTTCGTAATTACTTTCAACACTTATAGTATATGCCGCAGTTTTTCCATACTTTTTAAAGTTCCAAGCAGTTAATGGAAGCTGAGGAATTATATCATCACTGTTTACAACATTAAAAATAGTGGAATAATTCAAAGCATTACTTGCTGTAGTTGTATTTGGTGCCGCAAAGGTATAGGTATAGGTCTGGTACTCGCTCTTATCTTCAAACATCTTTCCAAGTATGTTGGAAATGCCGGCCCCTCTTGAATGTCCCGTGATATATATTACTTTTTGAGCATCGGATTTCAGATTGGTTTTCACATAATTCGTTATATATTCATATAATA
>JAEZDX010000372.1 GCA_023417975.1 Bacillota bacterium | reverse complement strand
AATTAGCGGCTTCCATTCCCTCAGCTATAACCAGAGGACCATAAACTTTAACTATTCTACCAATTTTCAAGTTACTTACCTACCTTCCCTTACACTGAGTTATTTATCCAATATATTCACTCCAACAGCTTTTTCTATATTATCTCTGATACTCTGCAAACCGATATTCAAGCTTCCTTGATTTCCAGGTATTAATATTACTGCAGGAAGCATAGCTCTTTTATATCTTTCTATCGTATCCATTATATTCACGGCAGCCTGTTCCGTAATAAATATCACTGCATAGCCGGTGGCAGCCAATTTATCTACTATTTTGCGTGTATCCTCTTTATCAAATACAGGGAACACATCTACTCCCAAAGCCTTAAACGCAAGTATAGAATCTTTTTCACCAACTACGCCTATTCTATACATAATTATCACGCAGCCTTTCCCTTATTTCATCGGAGCTTAGCTTGTTAATTTTCCCAACCATTATAACTCTGATTAATCTTATCTCATTTTCTTTAGCATAAATATATGCTATTAGAGGTTCCGGTCCTGAACTCATATACTTTGCATCCTTCATAAGCTTCATAATGAAATTGTCAATTAATATCTCCAACTTATTAAGACTTCCGTTTTTTCTGTATTCTTCAATTCCATTGCTTATAACCTCACCATATTGGCTATATGCAAACCTTCCCGGAATACTCTCAATGGAATCCAATAGTAAGGCCTTCAACCTCGACTTATCTATGGTTCCACCATCTATAAGGATCGGTTCAAGGAACTCTCTTCCTTTATTTTGTCTCTTTATTCTTATAACTGACTTTATATTAATTAAGTCAATTTGCGCTTGAACAAACTTATTAATAAAATCACTATTTATTTCCTTTGACATGGAAACCATCTCTGAAAATAAAAATCTATCCAAAATTATATCAATGTTTTGAGGATTTTTATTTATTTCATAATCTACTGAAGCCTGCTCTGCAGCTTCAGCCATAAATGTTGAAAGGTTTCTGTAGTCATTATTCTCAATAGCTGATTTTAACTGTTCAAAATCAGCCACTTCTATAGGTATGAGAAGTTCATGAAAGTCTTGGTTTAACGCTTTTGCTTTTAGTAAGACCTTCATGTTATGATACTTATATTTAATACTCATAATATCAACTAAGACTTTAACAGGACTTAGTTCATAAAGAAGTTTGTATAACCTGCTTAGTTCTAAGCTCAACATATATTCGTAATCTTCTGCCTTCTTTACATAAGACATATGAGTGGCATATTCAGTTTCCTGAAGTATCTTAACTGCATCCCAAGGAGTACTGCATTCTATCATTCTGTCAAACTTTGACTTGTCTAGAAGCCTTGTTTCCAAAACTTTTATTCTTGGAATAGCACTGATAAAAGTCATATTATCCATTTATGCCCCTCCCTATCTGATAATGGAGCTATTGATTAATTAGTTAAACAATATACTCGCTATATCTTGTTCCAATTCATCTCTAAAATATTCCAACAGAGCCTCGAAGGTATAGTTAATTTCAATACCATGTCTTTCAACTATGAACCCTCCGGATAAGCTCTTTAAACTTGAATTAACCTTAAGCTTTCCAACCTTACCTTGTGAAATCAGTAGGTTGTTTAACTCTGAAATAAAGTCTATATTTATTATCTCGCTATCCTTTTGAGAAACTATTATTGTTTCATCGCCATTAAGCTGAAGTGCCATTATGGAGTCTTTTACGAAAATCAAATACTTCTCCTTAGGTAATTCCTTAAGCTGCATTGCCGCTTCAGTCAACACCCTTGATATAAGCTTTTGTTTAGCCTCCAGCTTCATATTACGAATTTTTAATGAAGCTGACGATATTATTCTATCTTTTCTTGCAGCCGCTTCACTATTAGCTTTTCGAATAATACTTTCTCTTTCGCTCTTAGCTGAAGCTTCCTTTTGTGAGATTATTTTTCTCTTTTCCTCGGCAGCAATACTCAACATTTCATTACTTTTTACTTCAGCATCCTTTATTATTTTATCCACAAGAATATTGATATCAGACATAGAAACACATCCTTACCTAGATTGCCCTGGTTACAAGTATTAGTGATGCAACAAAACCAAGAAGTGCATAAGTTTCAACCATTGCGGCATATATAATACCCTTTGTATTATGTTCCGGCCTCTTTGCTAGAATTGCAATTCCGGCTGCAGCAGTTTTACCTTGTGCAATGGCAGACCAAAGTCCAACTAAGGCTATTGGCAGACATGCCATAAGATAATACATACCTTGTTCAAGACTAATATCCTTGTTAATTTGAAATACAACTATAAGTCCTACAACAAATCCGTATAACCCCTGCGTTCCAGGAAGGAGCTGAAGTATTAACGATTTTCCGAACTTCTCAGGTTCCTCCGTCATTAGACCTGCGCCAGCCTGGCCAACTATACTTACACCTTTTGCCGAACCTATTCCTGCAAGGCCAACAGCCAAAGCAACACCTAAAGTAGCCAGTATAAATCCTCCGTTATGTGCTTGTAAAAAACTTATAAAACTTGTATCTGCATTCATTAATGTTTCCTCCTTTAATCTCTTCTAATATTTAAATACTTATTTAACATGCCAAATGGCGTAAAGTTCCTTCCTCCACCTTCGTAAAACTTAGTAAAAAATTCTACATACTGAAGTCTGCATGTATGAACATAGGCTCCCAAAAGACCTAAGAGAAGATTGAAAATATGGAAAAGAACAAAAAATATTGGTCCGATAATAAATGTTCCCAATACACCTGGAATCATCCTCACAATTAGATTGAAGGAATTAGCTAAGGCGCCACCAGCAAGTCCTAATGCCATAAGTCTTGTGTAAGAAACAAGGTCTCCTACATAACTTGATATACCGTAAAGAGCATATAAGCCTGCACCAATTCTAGCGCCAACATTCTTTACATGCCTTCCTTGTGTAACTACAATCAAAACTGCTCCTAAAATCATCATATACTTAAATATATTTTTTACTTCAGGAGTAATTCCCAAAGCACCGCCGGCCAAAAACATGCCCACTCCTACCAAGGTTATTATCCAGGAACCAACATCATAAAAAGCACCAAGAATATCTCCGCCTTTTATAAGCATATATGCTTTAATGAAAAGTCCGAAAAACACGTGAACAATACCCATTGCCATAGATATCAACATTATTGTCATAATATCTCTAGTTTGATTTAAGAGTCCCGGAATGGCTATGGCATCTCCGAAATATGAGCCGAAGACGGCTCCGAAGGCCATGGTGGAAAAGCTGAGATAAAAGAAAAATTTTCCCATTCTCTTTTGCTTTTCGTCCAGATTAAACAATCTGAGAGCTAAAGCAGATGCTATAAGCACTATTAATCCATAACCCACATCTGCCACCATCATGCCGAAGAATATAAAGTAAAACGGTGCCAACAACGGTGTAGGATCAATCTCATTATATTTAGGCATACTGTACATTTCCGTTATGGATTCGAAGCTGGAAACAAAATCATTATTTTTTAATTTTATAGGAACGGCTTCATTTTCCTCTTCCTTAGCCTCTTCAAAGGATAAATAATAGTCTTCCCCCAGAACGTTACATATCACTTTATTAAGCTGGTCGTTTTCTTCAACTGCGTTCCATCCATATATAGCTACAGTACTTTCAGTGTTAAGAAAATTTTTAGACGCCTCAAGTCTTAGTAAAATATTTGAATAATATTCATAGGCACTTTCAAATATAAATTCATTACCTCCAACAGCTTTTATACTCTCAACTATTTCAGCCTTTTCTTCATTTAATACTTCACTTTTTTTCTGCAGCTCCAGCAAAACATTTTCAGCTGTTCCTTTATACTTCGCTGCTAATTCGGAAAATCCATACTTTTTCAATATTTCAGTGCTTTTATCTTTTGCACTTATATGAGAGATAAACAATATAAATGAATTTTTACTGTTTGAGTGCACCACTTCAAAATAGGCACCCTTTATTTCTTTTTCTATATTTTCCAGTAGTGTACTTTCAAGCTGCTTTGATACTATTCCTGCTGAAAGAAAATGATATTTTCCCGATTTCAACTCTTCAAAGGAAACATCAAGAGATGCCCACGGAGTAATTTCTTCTATTTCTCCTTTTACCTTAGTTATTTCACTATTTATAGTTGTCAGCTGCTGCTCATATGTTTTTAACTTTTCATAGTCCTTCTCCCATTCTGAGGCTTCAACAGATTCTTTTAATTGGAAAAGGGTCATTTCTTTTTTTCCGTCTTTAAGTAACTTAATAGCTGACTTCGGCTTAATATAATTTTTTAAGAATTGTATAGAAAATTTAAGCTTTGACAGTTTTTCTTCACATACTGAGTATTCTGTGGATATATTATCTTTCTTTAAAGCTTTAATTCCTTCTACATTGTTGTAGTCAATTTCATCTTGAAGATTAATAAATTGTATACTTCCCAGCTTTTGAAGTTCCTCCAGCAGCTTTCCTTTTTTTGGCTGGAAAGCAAACAAAACAAACTTATTCATTTTAACTATGGCCATTAATATTCACTATCCTTTCAACTGAAAATTTAACGGCCTTGTCAATTATATCCTTCGGAATGCTTAAAATATCCTCTTGCTCTTTCTTCCCATTTTCAAACATAGGTTCTGTTTCCTCCAGAGCTTCTTTTTCGGCATTTTCTATTATTGTTTCAGCTTCATTTTTTGCATCTGAAATTATCCTTATGTATTCGTTATTTGCTTCAGCTATAGCTTCCTTTATTATTTTTGTTTTCAAGGTCTCAGCCTTATTAATAATGTCCTCAGCCTCATTCTCAGCTCTCGTTAACTTAGTAATTGCCTCCAGCGCCAAAATATCACCACCCTCGTAAATTCATAAAAGCAAATTTGCAAGAAATAAATTATATAATTTAATGCTTTATATAGTACATTTTAACTTTTAACATTATTATAATTACTTTTCATATAATTTTCAATACTTATTTTAAGATGTTGTCTAACTATTCAATTAATTGTTTTTCTTCTATATCTTTTAGGCCATAAATAATGTAGCATCTTTTCTTTTCAATTAAGCCGTAGGATAGAAATTTCTCCATATCCATATTAAAGCCCTCAATGTATATACTTTTAACAGAAGTGATCTTATATTCTTCAATAAGTATATCCTTAATTTTTCGCTCATACTCTTTAGTAATATTCCTATTAAGAAAATCCGGAATCCAACTTTTTTTATTGTGCTTCAAATAGTCATACTTTATTAAATCTTCCAAAATACTTTTATCTGCCCCCACTTTATAGT
>JAEZDX010000341.1 GCA_023417975.1 Bacillota bacterium | reverse complement strand
ATATTGTTCCGTTATTATCACGAAGTATATTCATTCCCGTCATTCTTGTGTATCCAATGCTGTTTAGTATTTTAGGATCTACCTTATTTATATATTTAATATAATCTTCTGTAATAATATTTTTATGGGTTAAGGCATTTTCTGTAGGGTCATAAAGGTAAACCTTACCTGAATTTCTGACTTCACTTTTATCTTTTGAATTATTGTTCATTTCTCCGCGCATTTTTTCAATGCTCTCTTTATCGGTATTCATAGCAGTCTGAGATACTATTATAGGAAATTCGGAAAGTGCATCTCTTTGAAATTTATCAATTTGAATCTGAAAACCTGAAGAGAGGCTCAGTATGAGAGCTATACCGATAAGTCCTATACTGGATGCAAAAGCAGTGAGAGCAGTTCTCCACTTTTTGGTAGCAATATTTTTCCCGGATAGCTTTAATGCGGTAAAAAAGCTCATGCTGGTTTTCTTCATGGAGTATCCGGCATCCTCTTTAACATTTTCATAAGGATTTGAGTCGTCAACAACTTGACCATCCTTGAATTTAATAATACGGTCTGCATATTGCTCAGCCAGTTCAGGATTATGTGTAACCATTATAACTAGCTTATCATCAGCAATCTCTTTAATAAGCTCCATGATTTGTTCGCTTGTAGAAGTATCAAGTGCTCCGGTAGGCTCATCTGCCAAAATAATATCAGGATCATTTGCAAGAGCACGAGCGATAGCAACTCTTTGCATTTGTCCGCCAGAAAGCTGATTTGGCTTTTTGTGAATGTGATCTTTTAAACCCACTTTTTCCAGGGCATCCTGAGCCTTAAGGTGCTTTTCCTTTGAGGAAACACCGCTTAAGGTCATACCCATTTCCACATTGTCAATAATACTTAAATGGCCTATTAAGTTATAGCTTTGAAAGATAAAGCCTACACTATTGTTTCTATAGGCATCCCAATCGGAATCTTTGAACTGTTTGGTGGACTTGCCATTAATAATTAAATCACCTATGTCGTAGTGATCAAGGCCTCCAATTATATTAAGGCAAGTGGTTTTGCCTGAGCCGCTCTGTCCTAAAATAGCAACAAACTCATTTTTTCTGAAGTTTAAGCTAACATTATTTAAAGCAACTTGTGTGAAATCTCCTGTAGTATAGCTTTTTTTAATATTCTTTAATTGCAGCATTAAATCATCTCCTTTGTTAATCCACTGCTATTTATGAAGTATAAAGTATTATTATTAACTCAGTTTAAACTATTTTTATTTATCTTAAACATAGTTTTGTTTAAATTTAGTTAATAAAAAAAAGATATTATAGAAACATAAAGATGAGTTGAAATTTTGAAATGCATTTTTCATGATATAATTAAAAGGAGCTCTAGGAGGTTATACATGTTTAACATAATGGTTGTTGAGGATAATGCCAATACCCAAAAGTTAATGGAAGCCGTACTTTTAGAAAACGGCTATACACCTGTTTTAGCAAAAGACGGCTTGGAGGCTTTGGAAGTTTTGGATAGAAAGCATATAGATTTGATAGTACTGGATATTATGATGCCAAATATGGATGGCTATGAGCTGACGAAGGTTCTGAGAGAGGCAAACTACAACCTCCCTATTTTGATGGTTACGGCGAAGGAAGAGGCTTCCGATAAAAAGAAGGGTTTCATTATCGGTACTGATGATTACATGGTGAAGCCTGTAGATGAGGAAGAGATGATTTTGCGTATCGCTGCACTTCTCAGACGTTCCCAAATTGTAGGAGAACATAGAATTGTAATTGGAGCAACTGAATTATACTATGATGAACTGACAGTTAAGCAAAATGGGAATGTTGAAGAACTTCCTCAAAAAGAGTTTATGCTGCTTTTTAAACTACTTTCATATCAAAATAAGATTTTTACAAGAAGGCAGCTCATGGATGAAATATGGGGCATGGAGAGTGATACGGATGAGCGTACGGTTGATGTCCATGTCAATAGGCTTAGGGAGAGGTTTAAGAGTAATGAAGATTTTGATATTGTTACAGTACGAGGCTTGGGGTACAAGGCGGTGAAGCTTTGATGAAGCGGTACCAAACCTTAAATTATGCTCTCGTTATCATTGTATTTTCAATTATGATATGTTCTAGTATATTATCAGGCATTATTTTGTTTATTTTAGCCAGATACAATATTCTTGCACATATAGGAATAGGTTCAGCTCCAATATTGTTATTAATAATTGGACTTATTGTAAGTACAATCATTGGAATAATGCTCACTTTTCCGGTAGGCCACTATTTTTTAAAACCTTTGAATGAATTAATTAGGGCAACACGTGAAGTGGCTAAGGGCAACTATAATATTAAGGTAAATCAACTTAATGAAAACTATGAAGTAGGTGAGCTTATTAGGAGCTTTAATATTATGACTAATGAATTAAGCAGTATTGAGATGTTTCGTAAGGATTTTATTAATAACTTCTCTCATGAGTTTAAAACACCTATCGTTTCTATACGAGGCTTTGCAAGACAGCTTAAGAATAATGCACTGACAGCTGAGAAGCGGCAGGAATATATGCATATTATTATTAGCGAATCGGAAAGACTTGCAAATATGTCTTCAAACGTA
>JAEZDX010000477.1 GCA_023417975.1 Bacillota bacterium | reverse complement strand
CCTTTTAAGGCTCTGGAGCCAGGCATTTCTTCCAGATTTATAGGTTTACCGCCTCTATCAAAATATTGAGTATGCTTGTAGCTGTCACCTGTTTTTGTAATATTTACAGCGTCATAATAAAAGTTGGTACCCTTTTCATTTAACTTTATAATTTCATTATCTTTATTTATTATTATTAACCCGTCGGACATATGAGAGATAATAGCTTCCAGTTCATTCTTTCCTTCTTGAAGAACTTTGGAATTCATTATATATTTAGTTACATCGGTTATGCAAAAAACTGCACCTGAATAATTACCGCTTTCATCATAGGTAGGTGAACCGCTGAAGTTTATATATATATCAGAAAAAGGACCCTTAACAAGAAATAAATGATTCTCAATTTTTTCACCTTGCGTTATTGAAAAATAGGGAAGGTTTTCTAATCTTATTTCATTTTCCTCAAGGTCATAGTAGGAAAATAAGCCATTAGTATCTCGTATATTAGTTATTTCTAAAGGATATACCCAACGTTCAAATACTTTATTTTTTTGAATAAAATTTCCTACAGCATCTATAACAGCCACACCGCTTTCAAGCTTATCCAGGATTGCATTAAAGTGTGTCCTTTGTTGCAGTATAATTTTAGATTGCTGCTTAAACTTTAAACTTAATTCAGTTTCTTTGGTTATGTCATGGGTGGTTATAATCAAATAGTTTAAGTTATTAAGTTCGTATATAGGAGTTATAATAAAATTGAAATATCTTTTTTCAAGGTTTTCACATATAAGTTCTATATTTTTAAGAATTTTAACTGAAGCTGAGTTAATTGCAGCACTTATTTTATCCGACAAGGATGGAATAGGGAGTTTACTAAGCAATTTATCCGCACCAAGCCCAAAAGAGCACTCCTTTTGATTAAACGGAGTGCTGAGTATATTTAAAAAAATTTGGTTTGCACGCATAAGTATTAAATCCTGAGAATAAAAAATAGCAACCCCTTGTATATCGGTTTTATAAAGTTGATCTAAGTATAAAAAGTTATTTTTGAGCTGATGACTCTTGCTTGGAGAAAAATTAACAATTCGATCAATACCGGATGTATCTGATGATATGGTTATTGTAATTATTTTTGCATCCAAATATCGCGTGAAAATACAACACTGAAAGGAGCCTTTTATCAAATTAAAGGCTGTGTTAATTCTTAATAATCGCATTAAACTTTTTATATTCATTCCCATTATTTCATCAGCTGTGTAGCCGCAGAGAACAGTGAATGCATCACTTACTTCAACTACCTGATTATCACTGATTCGGATTGAACATCCATTATCTGTATACTCGAGTTCCTTGATGTCTAGCAAGTTAGTCCCCCCCTTTTGTCTTTATTGTAAAAGTAATCAATGTATATTTTACCACTTTGTTCTATAATTTTCCATATAATATCGGCTATTTAAAAGAAAAGGTTTTTATAAAATAATGAATTCTTAAAAAAGAAGAATTTGATGACTAATGATATTTTTATGTTATAATGAGAACATATTTTTATGGGGCAAGGGTGATGGCATGGGACTGGATACGGTAATAAAACAAATAATATCTTTATTTATCATTGCACTTATTGGTTTTTACGGTCGGAAGAAAGGAATTATTGACGATGCTCTTTCAAAAGGATTGTCCAGGCTTTTGCTGGAGATATCTACTCCGTTATTAATAATATCTTCCTTTGGGTTTACAAAAGATCCATCCATGGCTGGTAATATTATAAAGGCTTTCGTTTACGGATTTATCATATTTGCAGTTACTCCTATACTTGTTAATATTCTTTTCGGAAAGATAGAAGCAAGAAAGAAGAAGATATTGGTGTTCGCCAATGTTTTCTCAAATTGCGGTTTTATGGGGTTTCCTTTGGCACAAAGTGTCATGGGTCATGAAGGTGTAGTATATGCATCTATATTTAATATGTATTTCAATATTGTTTTGTGGACATATGGCATAATGCTCTTTAATGATACAAAAGAACTTAAAGAGGTGAAAAAGTTAGCTACAAATCCTGGCATAATTGCAGCACTTATAGGTATAGTAATCATGATTTTTTCTATACGGATACCTCCAATCCTGCTGGATACAATGAAGACAGTAGGAGGTCTTACTACACCCATATCTATGTTAATAATAGGCAGTCTTTTAGCATCTACGGATTTCAGTAAAGCTGTAAAGGATGCTACTATATATTATGGGTCAATAGTTAAACTTATTTTAATACCAGGATTGATATTTGCAGCAACAATAGTATTTAAGGAAAATTCAATTGTATTAAAGACATTCATTTTAATGCAGGCTATGCCCGCGGCTGCAACAACATCGTTGTTCGCTGAAAACTTTGATAGCGAGAAGGAGTATTCCGCACTTATAGTTTCGGTTACAACATTGCTGTCTATGATCACACTTCCATTGGTGATCAAGTTTCTGTTATAACGAGAATTATAATAAGCTGAAATAATTAAAGTTTTTTTGTTTAACCAGTTTTGCCCATATGATATAATTATATATAAGCAAATTAATCATAGGCAAGGCATAGAACTCCATAGACCCAACAACTGCCGTATGCAGCTGCTGAGCAATTTGCTATATATTAGTGAATGGAGGAAGAAGTAATGAAAATAGTATACCGAGTATTACTTGTTTTGCACTTGATTGTTGGAATTGGGGCAGTTTTCGGGGGAATAGGAACTATATCGAATCCCAAGGCGCCGCTGGGAGTTTCTTTAGACTTGCTGAAGAATTCACCTTTTAATGACTTTCTCATACCGGGCATTATACTCTTTACTGTAATTGGACTTGGGAATCTTGCCGGAGCCGCAGCAGTACTTCTTAAGGCAAAATATCAGGCATATATAAGCAGTGTATTTACATGGGCACTGGTAATTTGGATTGTAGTGCAATGTATCATGATTAATGCTGTAGCTTTTCTACATGTGTTGTTTTTTATTATAGGTGTTGTGGGGGCAGGCTTATCCGCCGCTATTTTATTTAAGCAGCGTCTATTCCCTACAAATATCATTTTGAAGCTATATGAAAGGGCAGCAGGCAAAGAAGCTTAGTTAAAAACTTAAAATATACATTGGAACTTTATTTAAAATGACTATGATTATGAAAGAATCAGGGTCATTTTTTATTTTATGTTTATGTAAGGATAATTTTTTTAAGCCAGAGCAGTATAAAATAAGTGTCAAATTAAAAAGTTTAGCATATATTCTGTATTGTATTAAATATTTATGTATTTATTAATAATCTATTTAAAATATTAAACAATAATCATATAATATACTAAAATAGTTAGTAACGAGGTTAACCAATGGATAATATCGATATTAAAATACTTAAGCTATTACAGGATAATGCCAGAGTAACCGCATCAGAAATAGCCGGCAGAATTAATTTGTCAGTACCTGCAGTAAGTGATAGATTAAAAAAGCTTGATGCATCCGGCATAATCCAAAAGTACACTGCTATTATAAATCCTAAAAAAATGAATAAAAGTTTAACTGTCATTATGTTCGTAAGTCTTGAGAATCCTAAGTTTGCCGATAAATTTATAGAAATAATTCAAAAGGAAGATGAGATTATTGAATGTCACTATCTCGCCGGAGACTTTGATTATGCATTAAAGATTATTACAACAAATACAGAAACCTTGGAAATGATTTTAAACAGGATAAAGCTTGTGGCAGGTGTTCAAAAGACAAAAACTACAGTAACTCTTTCTACTATTAAAAACAATTATTCAGTAGTTCCAAATTGTGATTAAATGGAGGTAAATTAAATGATTATTGGGGTACCAAAGGAAATTAAAAATAATGAGAACAGAGTAGCAATTACTCCTGCTGGGGTACATGCTCTTGTAAATTCGGGGCATAAGGTTATTATTGAAAAAAGTGCAGGAGTTGGAAGCGGCATTGAAGATGCTGATTTTGAAGCTGCCGGTGCAGTTATGTTGGATAAAAATACAGAAGTATTTTCTCAAGCGGATGTAATTGTAAAAGTAAAAGAGCCGTTGGAATGTGAATATAATCTTTTCAAAGAAGGTCAGACACTATTTACCTA
>JAEZDX010000471.1 GCA_023417975.1 Bacillota bacterium | reverse complement strand
CAATAGCAATGATGTTCTAATATTTAAAATAGTTATGGAGGAAACCAATGAAATGGTTGGAACCATTGAGTTAAGAAAATATGAGAAGGCTATGAATACCGGAAGAGTAGGGCGATTTCTTATCGGTGAGGAAGCTGCCAGGGGGAAGGGAATAGGCAAAGAGGCCTTAGCTGAAATTGTAAGTATAGGCTTTGAAAAGCTTAATTATGATAAAGTATGCCTTGGAGTTTTCGATTTTAACAAAAATGCCATTTGCTGTTATGAAGGTATAGGCTTTGAAAAAGACAGTATAATAGAAAGGGCAAATGAAAATGGAAGCGGTACTTGGAACCTATATGAGATGAGCATCACGAGAACAAAATGGAATCAAAGAGACTGCGAAGATAAATAACAATAAAATGCAGTATCGGAACTATATATATAGAAAATCCGACACTGCATTATCTTTAAGCTCTGGCTACTAATCGTAAGTCATCTACCGTTACTCCTAATACAAGTGCAATTGTTTCGATAACATTAAATGAAGGGTTCCTTTTGTCACCTCTCTCTAGTTCTTCAAGATAGCTTTTTGATACACGAACGTTGAAATTCGTAGAAAGTCTTGACACATCCATGGAAGTAAGACCTTTATTGAGTCTTAGTTCCCTTATCTTGGAGCCATCCACCATATAATTACCCCCTTATATTAATAATTGTATTAACAGGAGAAAAACAGTATGCATATGAAATTTAGAAATAACTTTTTTAAAAATATGAAAATTAAAAAAATTTTATTAAAAATTATTATAACAGCTAAGAGGATTAATGTCGAATTGTCCTAGACTATAAAAACAGGAATTTGAAGAAGCATTAATATTCTATTGTAAAAAGACAAGCAATTAAAGAATAATTCAGAGTGAGGATAAAACAATTTTAATTATACGTATATAAAATTAAAATTTAGAAATAATATAATTAAAGAAAGCCGCCGATTCTATTATATATAGTGAGAGGTGATGTACAAATGAAAAAGTTAATAATGATACTTACGTTGGTAGTAAGTATGAATTGTGTACCTGTGTTTGGAGCATATATGAGTGATAATAGTTTAGATATAAGGGATACTTTTAGAATGTATATTGTGAATCCGGTTAAAATATAATTCACGAGCCTGAATATGAACGGCTCGTGTTTTTTCTATATGATTATTAGTCGGCTATAAACCGATTGGATTCTGCATTATAGCTGTAGCCTATGCTTTTCAATTTGGAGTAAATAACGGCTTCGTCTACGTCCAGATCATCACAAAGCTGATTCAAGGAAGAATAAAAGTCCCGTAATTTCATATTAAGCATACTGAGAAGTATGAAGGGATCCATAGAAAAAATTGATTCGTTGTCCATAAAAGTGCAGGTCTCCTTTCAAAAAAAAGTTTCCGATTTTATTGTTCAAAGGTCAAGGTTTTGGCAAGTCTGTCCTCGCCTAGTACAGTATTAGCGAAAATATCTGAAGCATTTGCCATGTAGTTTTCAGGGTCAGTCAAAGAAGGACTAAAGTGAGTTAACCAAAGTTCTTTTACAGAAGCCTCCTTAGCAATAACGGCAGCTTCGCTAAACAGCATATGCTTATTTCTTATTGCTTTTTCTAAATCAGCATTATCCCCATACATTCCTTCCGCTATAAGAAGGTCACTTTCACTAACAAAGTTAGAAAGTCCTTCTAATGGCCGTGTATCTGTGAAGTAGCTGATTTTAATGCCTTGCCTTTGTGCACCTAAAACCATGTCGGGAGTGTATATTATTCCTTCATTCTCTATACTTTCACCCTTTTGCAGTGTATTCCATAAAGCTACAGGTACATTATTTGCCTTTGCTTTTTGTACATCAAATTTTTGATTTCTTTTTACATATATGCTATATGCAGTGCAAGGTATATTATGATCCAGTCCGAAGGACCTCAAGCATAGATCGTCTATATTATAATCTGCGCTTCCATCCATAGAAGCATCCTTATAGATAATATCATAGGGAAGCTGAGGACATACTACCATAAGTCCTTGAAGTATATTGATAAATCCGGGCGGACCTATAATAGTGAGGGGTTCTGTCCTATCTGAATTAGCTATTGTAAGCAATAGACCGGGAAGACCGATAACATGGTCTGCATGAGCATGAGTAAAGCATATCACATCAATACTTTTAAAGCCCCAACCTAACAATTTCATGGATACTTGAGTGCCTTCACCGCAATCTATTAAAATTTTTCTTCCTCTACAACTTACAAGAAGAGAAGTAAGATTTCTTTCCGGTACGGGAAGACTTCCGCCGCAGCCTAAGAGGCAAACATCTAACATTCGATCACATCCTAAAAGAGATTACATAGGAAATTATACAAAATTTATAACTAACATAAAAGATTCATTTTTATTATAGCCCAGAAAAGTATAAAAAAATAAAAAATAATTAAAAAATAGTTTAAAATATAGAAAATTAACAATATTTAACATTTATGCAGGAGGATTTTATTGTAAAACGTAGAATATATAGGGTAAAAATATAATATAAAAAGTTCGTCTTCCATTTAAAAAGTATGGTGAGGTATTAATGATGATACAAGAAAGTTGTTTGAAAAATGAACGGTACAGCTACTTGTTAGGTTGCCACGTAAGTTTTTTTAATATGTTGAGCGAAGGCATATATATCAAGAATAACAAAACCATTATTTTTTGTAATCCCGAGGCTTCCAGAATTTTTTCCGGCAACAGCGAAACTGAGTTAAAGGGGAAGGAAGTCAGCAATTTCTTAAAACCTGTTGAAGAATACAAAATTGCATATGCACAATTTATGAAGTCAATTGAAGTTCAAGATGAGGTAGCACCTACACACATAAAGATGAAAAGATTATCCGATGATAGAGAGTTGGATTTAGAAATATCGGGAATAAATCTTGTATTTAATGGTAATTTAAATTTCATAGGAGTAATAAGGGATATTACTGAAATAGTACAAGCAAATGCATACAAAGAGGAAGTTGAAAAAAATAAAAAGATGCTGGATGAGGTAAGAGAAAACGATAGGGTAAAAACAGAGTTTTTTGAAAATCTTGCACATGAACTTAGAACTCCTTTAAATGTAATATTAGGCATTGTTCAGCTTCAGGATCAGCTATATAACAATGGAAACGTACAAGCAGCAAGAAACAGCAGCAGAAAGTATAACGATATATTAAAGCAAAACTGTTATAGACTAATTCGCATGGTCAACAATGTGCTGGATATGACGAAGATAGATTCAGGGTATCTTAACTTAAAGCTAAAAAACGAAGATATTATTTCGGCTGTTGAGAATATAACTATGTCTGTAGTGGAGTATGCAGCAACTATGGGAATTAATATAATTTTCGATACAGATGTAGAAGAAAAGCTTATGGCTTTTGACTCGGAGAAAATGGAAAGAATAATTCTTAATCTACTGTCAAATGCGGTTAAATTTACACCTGAGCGAAAGAATATCTTTTTATGCATAGAAGACATGGGAGAAAGCGTGAAGATACTGATAAAGGATGAAGGGGAAGGAATCCCAATGGAAAAGCAGCAGTTCATATTTAACAGGTTCATTCAATTGGACAATTGCTGCAAGAAAAAGGTCACAGGTACAGGTATTGGCTTAGCACTGGTAAAGTCCTTAGTAGAAGCACATGGGGGAAATATTGAAGT
>JAEZDX010000278.1 GCA_023417975.1 Bacillota bacterium | reverse complement strand
ACCTACAGTAGTTCCAAGAAAAATAGTAACTATGTTAATTAGGGCATTTTGTGCAGTATCTGAAAGTCTTTCAACTACGCCCGACTCTCTAAACAAATTTCCAAGCATAAGAATGCCGATAAGTGGTGCTACGGATGGAAGCAGTAATACGGTTATTATTGTTACAACTATGGGAAAAACTATCTTTTCCAGCTTTGAAACTTCTCTAAGTTGTTCCATCTTAATTTCCCTTTCCTTCTTAGTAGTAAGAAGTCTCATAATGGGAGGCTGTATAAGAGGAATAAGTGCCATGTACGAATATGCCGCTATAGCAATTGCAGGCAGCAAATCCGGGTCTAGTCTTGTAGTCAAATATATAGCCGTAGGTCCGTCTGCACCTCCGATTATACCAATGGATGCCGCCCCTTGGGGAGAAAATCCAAGTGCAATGGCAACAATAAATGCGACAACAATTCCAAGCTGAGCTGCCGCACCTAAAAACAAACTCGAAGGCCGTGCAATGAGTGGTCCGAAATCTGTCATCGCGCCAATTCCTAAAAAAATTAATGAAGGATAAATTCCAAGCTTAACTCCCATATACAAATAATAAAGCAAGCCACCGGGCTCTGAAGAATTAGCCTGCGGTGCGGAAGTCAAACCTGTCATTGGTAAGTTAGCCAAAAGCATTCCAAAGGCTATTGGTAAAAGCAAAAGCGGCTCAAACCCCTTCTTTATGGCAAGGTATATTAAAACACAGGAAATGCACAGCATCAAAAACTGCTGCCAGGTTAGCGCTGCAAAACCTGACTGCTGCCATATTCCTTTAATAGTATCAAAAAATGAAACAGACATGACTATCCCTCCTACTATCGGATGACAGCAAGCACATGGCCTGTAGCTACGGATACTCCTTTAGCTACCAACACCTGTGTCACTACTCCGTCTTTATCTGCAGTAATCTCATTTTCCATTTTCATTGCTTCAAGTATAAAAAGTACATCTCCTTTTTTTACTGCAGCACCTTGAATAGCTTTTACATCCATTATAGTACCAGGCATAGGTGATTTTAGCTGTTGACCTTCTCCGTTCTCATATACCGGTGCGGTTGTCTGCGCTGCTAAGGCAGAAGCATTTGACTTATTGGGAAGCTGAACTACCTCAGCTGCAACTTCACTAGTATTTATTATGCTTGCCTGTCCTCTTTCAACTTCAACCTCATACCTTTTATTATTAAGCGTAACGATATATTTCATATACTCATACCTCCTACTTAATATGCATTAATTTAAACAACAATTGACTGCATGCAACTAATCAAGTGCTCTTATTGATTTAAACTGAAGCTCCTTCAGCGGTATTTTTAATTCATCGCTTGTCAATGCCATAATCATTGCCGCAGTACTTTCCTCAACATCTATAAGCATCAGTTCCCCCGCTGAAATCTCATTATCTTCGCTTTTAGCCATGGAAATATGCGAGACATTTGTCTCATTCTGCTCATTGTTTTTTTCCTTACTGAAATATCCTAAAACACTTGCTTCTATTTTTAACAGAAGACTAAGTGCCAGTAGAACTAAAAATACAATAAACATAACAATCAAAGCTACCAATATGCTATTACCTATTGACATAAAAATCCTCCTTTACGCCTTTCTAATCGAATACCGCACCTTAACTGCCCTTTTTTCTTCCCTTTCCTTGAAGTACTTTTCTGCAACCTGTGTAAATAAAATAAAAGAGAGAACATCCTCATCGGTTTTGGCCACATTTTTTACTTCATTCTTTATATTTTCAAATTCATCAGGTAAGGTATCGGCAAATCTTCCCGTAAAAGGTTTTTCATCACCCAATACCTTTTTCATAAGTTCGGCATCTAACTGTCCTGGTGTGGCACCATACTCACCTTTTATATATGACTTTACTTCCTTTGAAATACTTTTATATCTTTCACCGAATAATACGTTGGCAACAGCTTGAGCCCCTACCATCTGACTCATTGGAGTCACAAGCGGCGGATATCCTAAGTCTTTTCTTACCTTTGGTGTTTCAGCCAAAACCTCCTCCAATTTATCCAAAGCATTTTGCTGCTTAAGCTGTGTTATGAGATTTGAAAGCATCCCACCGGGTATTTGATATACTAAAGCATCGGTTTCAGTTCCCAACACAAAGGAGTTGAGAATTCCCGATTGAATAAATCTATCCTTTACAGGCTTAAAAAAATCATTTATGTTTTTTAGCTGTTTTTCATGTAGTCCTGTTTCATAGCCCATACTTTTCAATGCATAATTCATTGCTTCCGTAGCCGGTTGAGAGGTGCCTCCGGAAAATGAAGATATTGCTGTATCTATACCATCACAGCCTGCCTCTACGGCTTTTAGATATGTCATCTGGGCAAGTCCTGTTGTTGAATGAGTATGCATAATAATAGGTTTTTTTGTAACTTCCTTCAAAGCCTTTACCAAGTCATAAGCTTCTTGAGGTCCCATAATGCCTGCCATATCCTTAATACATATGGAGTTAACTCCCATTTCATCCAACCTTGTCCCTAGCCTTACATAGCTTTCTAAATTGTGAATAGGACTTGTTGTATAAACAATAGTTCCTTGTGCATGAGCTCCACATTTTAATGTTTCGTCCACTGCCACTTCTATATTTCTGTAATCATTTAAAGCATCAAATATTCTTAATATGTCTATACCGTTTTGTATAGACAGTTTTACAAATTTTCTAACTACATCATCGGAATAATGCTTATATCCTAGTAGGTTCTGTCCCCTTAAAAGCATTTGAAGCTTCGTATTCTTTAATTTAACCTTAATCCTTCTGAGCCTTTCCCACGGATCCTCATTTAAATATCTGAGACAGGAATCAAAGGTTGCCCCTCCCCAGCATTCTATAGAATAAAATCCGGCATTGTCCATATCTTGCAGTACAGTCTCAAAATCATCGGTATGCATTCTGGTAGCAATAAGAGACTGCTGGCCGTCCCTAAGTACGGTTTCCGTAATATTTACCTTCATACGCCTACATCTCCTTTTGTCATAGTTATAAACTACTCCAGTAATTTCGATACATACTAATTTTAAGCTATATACCTAGTTTTTTCAAATTTACCATCCATTTTTTCTTAAATTTATCATATTATCAATTCTATCCCTATAATCATTGCAATTTTTATTAATTTGTAATTGTATAATTTAATTGTAGTTGCCTTGGACTCATAACCTATTTAAACTTCATGCAACTTACCTAGATATCTCACTATTTGTAGAATACATAAAGACTATTACATTCTGCCTTCGCAAAAATCCTCGAAGATTGAATGTTTTGCCCAATACAATATAAGCTTTTAGTGTGCTCCATATAGTATAAAAAATAATCAGCCGGAGCGTCTAAAATTCGGCTGATTAGTTAAATATGACTTATTAATATTTTCCCCTAGTTTTATAGATTCCAACCCCCATAGCCTATAGTTTCATAAGGCCAATTTTTAATTCCCCCCATTGTATATACATTCTGAAATCCCATGTCTGTCAGCATATTCGCCGCCGAAGCTGCTCTGATCCCAGTTTTGCAATAACAAATTATAGGGTAATATGGGCTTAATGACATGTTCATAATCCCCAGCCGAGAGTTTGCAGAGGAATATTTATGCTTCCGGGGATATGAGCCGAATAATACTCTTCCGGTTCTCTTACATCTACTAATAGAATATATGGATTTTCTTTAATGGCCTTTCTGGCTTTAGATGGAGATATCTTAACATAGCCCTTCTCATAACCACTCATTACTGTTTCTCACTTCCTATCCTCATACTTTATCTTAATGGCTTTATAGTTCATTATATGTAGTGCCATCAATTTAGTTGAGATTAGAGTTGGTGTTGGAAAAAGAAAAGTTATGCAGCTTATGCCGGAAATACAAATAAAAAGAACAAAGTATCTACATAATGCAGAAGCTCCGTTCTTTTTTGTTTCTTTGATATTAAGCCAAATAAACTCTATAACCCATTTTCTTTAATAACCTTTGAGTACCAATAGGCGCTCTTTTTAGGTGTTCTCTTCAAGGTGTTGAAATCAACATGGATTATACCGAACCTTTTTGTGAACCCTTCCGCCCACTCAAAATTATCCATTAGAGACCAAACATAATATCCCTTAAGCTTCACTCCGGCTTCTATAGCTTTGTGAGCCTGTTCAAAATATCTATATAAGTAGTCTATACGTTCGTCATCTTCTACTTTGCCTTCTACGTTAACAAAATCATTAAAAGCAGCACCATTCTCTGTTATATAAAACTCAACACCATTATATTCCTCATTCAGTGCCGTCAGCAAGTCATATATAACCTTAGGATACACTTCCCATCCAATATCCGTGATAGGACTATCCTGAGGAATAATCTCCATTCCGTTAGGCATATCCGGATTCGCCTTCACAACATTTCTTGAATATATATTCAAGCCTAAAAAGTCGATAGGAGTATTTATAAGCTTCATATCATCCTTCTGTATATTAGGAAGCATCATTCCGCTTAAAACTCTATCTCCTTCCAAACTTGGATAATGTCCTTTAAATACAGGATCGGAAAACCATCTATTTATTACTGCATTATTTATTTCAGCTATTTTCCTATCTTTTTCAGTATTAGCTTGGGGATAGTTGTGCCATATATCCAAAACTATTCCTATCTTTCCCTTAAGCCCCATACGCCTATAGGTGTTTACTGCTTTTCCATGTGCAAGTAAAAGGTTATGTGCCACTTCAACCGCAGCTCTAGAATCTCGTATTCCTGGGGCATGAACTCCCCAAGCATACCCCGCAAAAGCCGCCGTAGCCGGTTCATTTAGTGTTGACCAATATGGCACTAAGTCGCCCAGTTTCTCAAATACATAAGCTGCATATTTTTCAAAACAGTCGGCAGTCTCTCTGTTTGCCCACCCGCCTTTATCTTGAAGCTTCTGAGGCAAATCCCAATGGTAAAGCGTAACATTTGGAATTATATCATTTTCTAACAGAGAGCAAACCAATTTCTTATAAAATTCCATTCCTTTTTCATTTGGTTCGCCAACCCCATAGGGAAAAATTCTCGGCCAAGCTATTGAAAATCTATAGCTTTTAATTCCCAGCTTCTTCATTAACTTAATATCTTCAGCAAATAAGTGATAATGATCACATGCTATGTCCCCATTATATTCTTTCTTAACCATGCCGGGAGTATGAGAAAATCTATCCCATATAGATTCTCCTTTCCCATCTTCAAAGGCTGCACCTTCTATTTGATATGCCGATGTTGCTGCTCCCCATAAAAATCCATCCGGAAAGGTTATTTTGCTCATACTAATCCTCCTGCCTTAAAATATACTATTAAGGTAATATATTACTTATATATAAATAATTATATTCTATTCCATATTTATTTCAATGTTTTCCAGTACTTAGTTTGTTTGATACCTTTGAGCAATAATTGTGAACCGTCCCCATATCGATTTATCTCCGTTTGTTAACCTATACACGGCTTCTTTCGGCAATTGTTCTAATTTTCAAAATTTAAGGCATTGTGATAATATATAGTTGAGATTTAATTTCAACCCCTATGGAAGGTGATAAATTGATTAAATTGATTGCATCAGATATGGATGGTACTCTTCTTGATGACAGCGGACGCATACCTGAAGAATTCTTTGATATATACGAATCTCTTAATTCAAAGAATATTGTATTTGCTGCGGCCAGCGGCAGACAATATTACACACTTGCCAGAGATTTTGCTTCTATCAAGGAAAATGTAATTTTTATTGCAGAAAACGGAACATTCGTAGTGCATGAAAATAAAGAACTCTATTCCTGCTTTCTGGATACGGCTGTAGTACAGGAAATTATATCCATAGGAAGAGAACTGGAAGATGTATATATAGTACTATGCGGTAAGAAATCTGCTTATATTGAAGATGACAATCCAAAGCTTATAGAACAAGTAGATAAATACTATGAAAGAAGTGAGCTTGTGGAAGATCTCATGAATGTGAAGGATGATATTTTAAAAGTTGCCCTATGCGATTTCAAAGGTTCCGCCAATAATTCAAATAGAGCTTTTTCTATTTATAAAGACAAACTAAATGTAACTGTATCAGGTTATCTTTGGCTTGACATATTTAGCAAACAAGCTAACAAGGGTGAAGCCTTAAAATATATCCAAAGTAAATTCAATATATCTTCTAAAGAGACTATGGTTTTCGGAGATTATTTTAATGATGTAGAAATGTTTCAAAATGCTCATCACAGTTACGCCATGCTTAATGCTCCTGAAGGTGTAAAAAAATATGCCCGTTATATTGCAAAAAGTAATAGTGAGCATGGAGTATTGCATGCTATTAAAGAGAGCGTATTAAAAAACTGCTCCGCTTAACCATAACTTAACCTTATTAACATTTAGCGCCTATAGCGCTAATTTTTTTGATTACAATTCACACGACGAGTTTTATAATAGTTATAGGATGTTTGTTCTATTTAATAGTGAAAGTATGATAGGAGCGTTTGTTTATGAGACTGCACAGGCTTATAGGAATTATCATGCTGCTGGAATCCCGTGGCATAATGAAAGCAGGAAATTTGTCAAAAATACTTGAAACCTCTGAGAGAACTATATATAGGGATATAGATATTCTGTGCGAAGCAGGAATCCCAATCATGTCTATTCCAGGTCCAAATGGCGGTTATTCTTTTGTGGACGGTTATAAAGTAAATTCAAGTTCATTTGGAAGCGGAGATGCAGTTAATATTTTGTTGTCAAGTATGGGAATACGCGCTGAAAAAAACACTGAGACTGCACAACAATTTAAGAATGCTATTATAAAGCTTGAAAACAGTGTATCGGATGAACATAAAGATGAAATTAAAAAAGCCAGAGAGAGATTTTTTATTGATGCCGATCCTTGGTGGGGTACCCGATCTGAGAACAAATATGTGGACATTATTAAAGAATCGGTACTCAACCTAAAAAAACTGAAAATTTATTACAAAAAGTATTATGGAGAAAATTCTGAAAGAATTATTCGACCATACGGTGTGATCGTAAAAAATTCTGAATGGTACATGGC
>JAEZDX010000247.1 GCA_023417975.1 Bacillota bacterium | reverse complement strand
GGCCGTATGTGAAAGCTACCGAATTTGGATTATCAGGCAAAGCAGAGAAGGAAGCTTCTATTTTAAAAGTGATTTCTATAGTAGCATTATCTTCCCAAACTCTGTTAACAACAGCATATCCTTTTTCATTAATAAAGGAAGCTTCTTTGTTATTGACTTTTATACTTATACCCTTAGTCCATTCAGGAATTCTAAAGCACAAGGAAAGCTCAATATCACTGCCGGTGCTTACTTTAAAATATGCTTTGTCATCATTAGGAATGTCTGAAGTTTGAGTAATTGTAACTTGTTTTTCATCCCAATTTACTGTAGATGAAAGATACATATTCACAAATAGTTTATAGTCATCATAAAAATACAAGCTGTCGTTTAATTTTGAAAAGTTCTCCATGCCTGTACCGGTACAGCACCAAAAGTGCTCGAAAGGTTTGCTGTATACTTTAAAGTATCCGGTTGCCATTGGCTGAAAGTAGGTAGTCATTCCGGTTTCAGGATTTTGTGAAGAAAGTATGGCATTTATGAAAGTATTCTCATAGAAGTCCGAGTACTTTTTATCACCTGTGATTTGGAATAATCTTCTCGTCAATTTCAGCATATTGTAAGTATTACAAGTTTCACAATTGGTTTCGGTTCTCTCTGCATCTAAGATATTAGGCTCTCCAAAATGCTCCCATTCGCTATTGCCGCCTGTTACATAACTATGATTTTCCACAACTATGTCCCAGAACTTTTTAGCAGTTTCAAAATAAAACATCTCACTGTCACCAAGGGCAATGTATCTGTTTATTGCACCTACAAATTTAGGAATAGTAGTGTTGGCATGCCTGTTATTCAGTATATCTTTGCCATCGTGAATTTGCATAAATAAATTGTCTTCGTCAAATCTATGTGCAGCAATGCAGTGCTTTTCATTTTTGGTGATTTTATAAAGCTCATACATGCAGTCGTTCATGCCGCCATATTCAACTGATAAAACCTTAGCATGGGTTTCAGGTGTCCATTTGTCACTTCTGTCATAAACCCAATCTCCCAGTTTTGATAGTATTTTTAAGGCAGTTTCGTTTTGTGTTGCATTGTAAACCGTATTTAGGCCTGATATAATTTTGTGCATAGTATACCAAGGAACCCATACCGGCTTACCATTTTCTACTCTGTCGAAGAACTCTTCAGGGAACGCTGAAAGGTATCCGCTGTCAAGCTGACATAAGGACAGCTCATCCAATATATATTGTAACCTCTCATAAACTGTGCTATCTTTAGTAGTGGCATAACCTTGCCCTAAAGCTGACAAATAGTGCCCTAAAGTATGGCCTCTAATTTCAGTGTTTTCCCAGCCTGCATAACATTCTGCTTTGGGCTCAAGGCCTTTAATGTTTCTAAAGTGGGATAACAATTTGTCAAGGTTAAAGGAATTTAAGTAGTCCATTTCTTTTTCAAAGGCATTTACTAAATAAGGTTCATTAAGTTTTATTTGAGACAATAAAAAAGACTTTATCATAAAAAAACTCCTTTTTTCAAAATGTACTTACGTAAGTGTTTACTTATAGTATAGTAATTTTAAATTAAATATAAAATGGTTTTAACACAGAATAGGTGGTAAAAAGTCATATGCAATATTATGAATTTGTTCTCAATAAACCTTTAAAATATAATTTAACAGGCAAATTTCAAGCCCCTTCACAGGATTGGATGCACTTTCCAAGATATATGCAGGACTATGAGCTTATAGTAGTCACAGAGGGAATAGCGCATATTAAAGCTGACGAAAGGGAGTTTTCCATAGGGAAGGGCGAGTTTCTGATTTTTCCTCCGGGTGCAAAGCAAGCTGGATATAGAAAGAGCAGCTGTGCTTTTTATTGGCTCCACTTTACATACGAAAATCCGGTAAGTGTAAAGGTACTAAAGGAATTTCCGGAAAAGCAATATGAAGATAAAATATATATTCCCGCATATGGTAAGGTAGAGAATCTGGAAAAGATTATAGTAATGATGAAGCATTTGCAAGATAATGTACGAAGCTATGGAAACAGTTTGCATAACAATTATGTATGCACAACTATATTGAGCGAAATCTACAGTCAGTTTTTGGCGAAGAAAAATCAAGAGGATTCTGCCTTCAAAAGAAAACAGCTTTTTAACGATATACAAGACTATGTAAAATTGAACATAAATACCGAGATAAAGGTGTCCGATATAGCCGATTCCTTTGGATATAACAAAAGGTATATATCGTCCTTATTCAGTACAATTGCAGGAGTAACTCTTAAGCAATATATAATGAAGGAAAAAATCGAACTGTCAAAGTTTTTACTTTGTGATACAAATGCCAATATAAGCGAGATAGCATATAAGTGCGGTTTTAGTGACAATCACAACTTTATGAAGGTTTTTAAGAAATTAGTGGGACTCACACCAACTCAATACCGTAATGCCTATGCCTCAAGATTGTTGTTTTATAAATAGGAGCATATAGAAGGAAAAGCTGCTCATGTACTATCTTTCTATGCTCTATATTAAATTATATATTCTATTATCACGTTGCAATCGTGTGTTTTACAGCATTACTGGCGGAAATGCAAGCTTTTTCTCCGACAAAAGCCATAATTCCAATAGGTAAGATAAGCCATCTCAGTTATATTGTTCAAGGTGATATAATGATTTTATAACATATTCACAAAGTACAGTGAAAATTTAATAAGTATACCAGGGGTGGTTCTTATGACTATCCCTATTTGGTATTGTTATAAAGATTGGGGTGTTTATATGGATGTACTAATGTTTGGGTTTAAGTACTGGAAGAAGCATCTGCTGCCGGCTGCCTTAACACAGATTGTCAGCTTTATCGCTTTAACTGCAGATCTGCTTATACCGCTTATTTCTGCAATGTTTATCAATTATGTCATATGTGACAATAAGCCTGGTGAAAACGGAATATTTTCATTTATGCTCAACGGAAAATATGGCAAGGTTCATACAATGAAGCTTTTTTTTAGCTTGGCTGCAGTATTTATGCTTCTTCTGATTACAAGGATAATTCTTGTTTATATTAAAAATATTACTAATCAGCTCTTAGGTCTAAAACTCGAAACAGAATTGAGAGAGGCTACCTATGAAAAGCTTATGAAGCTTGACAGCGAGACTCTGGCTCAGTTCAACACCGGTGAACTCATGACCACTGTCAATTCGGATACCATTATGTTCAAGGAACTTTTCTGCAGAATGATACCAAATATTTTTGACAGCATTTTTGTGCTTATAGCAATTATATATCTGTTAGCCAGCATAAATTTCAGTCTGCTTTTTATTCCCATTCTCATGATGCCCTTCTTTTTCATAGCATTAATGAATTTTAAGAAGGCAGCAAGGACTAACTTTAGAAATATAAGAGAAAGTAATAGCAGAATGAATCTTACTGTTCAGGAGAATATTTCTGCAGTACGCCTTGTTCGTTCTTTTACCAATGAGGAAGCAGAGAAGAGAAAGTTTGACAAGTCCAATGAAAAACTCAAGGATTCTTATATTAAGCAGATTATGCTATCCTCAAGATTTGAAGTCATATTTAGCTCAATCAAGCAGATTGCATATATAGGAACAATTGCAATCAGTTCAGTTCTTGTCATAAAGGGGTACATGCTACTTGGATACCTTCTTGCATGCTCCAACTATGTGCTAAAGATAATGGATTACATATCACAAGTTAATAATAACTTGTTTCAAATGCAGCAGCAGCTTGTTTCCGGGCAGAAAATGATGAATTTTATGAAATGTAAGCCTAGAATATCTGATAATGAAGAGGCTGCAACCATAAATGGTGAGCCGAACATCCGAATTAGGAATGGATATATGGTTATGGATGGAAAGCAGGTGCTTAAAGATATTAATCTTGAGGTTCCCTACGGCAAGAAGGTAGGTATAGTAGGAGGAACGGGAAGCGGCAAGAGTGTGCTTTTGGAATCACTGGTCCGAATACATGACCTCACTGGAGGGAGTATTGAAATCAATGAAAAGGATATAAGAAATTATTCACTGGAGTCTCTGAGGAGCAGTTTAGCTTATGTATTTCAGGATGTATTCCTCTTTTCCAATACAATAGATTCCAACATAGCCTATGCCAATCCTCAAATTGAAAAGGAACAGGTAGTGAAGGCAGCAAAACATGCTCAGGCACATAGCTTTATAAAAGGTCTGCCATTCCAATATGATACCATCGTTGGAGAAAGAGGACTAGGAATCTCAGGAGGCCAGAAGCAGAGAGTATCTATTGCAAGAGCTCTTCTTAAGAACGCACCGGTGCTTATACTGGATGATTCCACAAGTGCTCTGGATGTTGATACGGAAAAGAGGCTTCTTGCAGATATTAAAAAACATTATCCTGAAAAAACCATCCTCATCTCTGCACACAGAATGTCCTCAGTAGTTGATTGTGATGAAATTATATACATGCAGGATGGCGAGATAATAGAACGTGGAAGCTTTGAGGAGCTTTTGAAGCTTCAAGGCCATTTCTCCAATATATATAATATTCAGGAAGCTCAAAGAAAGTCCGTTATAGACTTTGATGCATTGGCAGAAAATGAGGTGGTTGGATAATATGGCACAGAGAAATACATACTTTCAAGATGAGGTAATAGAGAACAAAATAGATGTAAAGCAATTTGGAAGGATATTAAGATATATATTGCCTTTTAAAAAAGTATTTGCAATTGTATGCATACTTATGCTGTTTTCGGCAGCAGCTTCCCTAATAGCGCCCTTATTGTTAAGATATATCATCAACAATGTGGTTGTATCCAAGGATTATCACCAATTGGTACTAATAATTACAGGGCTTGGGGTATTGGCAGCGTCAGATATATGCATCACTTTAAGCTTCCAGAGGCTTATGGGTAAAATGGGACACAATATAATCGCAAAGATAAGGCAGGATATATTCTATAAGCTGCAGCTGCTTTCCTTTGATTATTTTGACTCAAGGCCTGCAGGTAAAATTGTTATTCGTGTTACGGATTATATAAACGATCTAGCAAACTTTTTTACCAACTATGTAGTTATGTTTCTTATTTATATAGTGAGGATTACCGTTGTTACCGTATTTATGCTAGTAATAAGTCCACCGCTTACAGCCATTGTTTTTGCAACTATTGTTCCTATGATGATATGTGTTTTTATGCTCAGGTTTTCCATCAGAAGGCTTTTCGGGACACACAGGTCAAAGATATCAAACAGGACTGCCTTTATTGTGGAATCTATTATGGGTGAAAAAATAGCTAAGAATTACAATAGAGCCGAAATGAATAAAAAAATATATAGGGAAGTTCATGATGCCAGCGTAAAGCAATGGATAAAAATTGCTATGAGAAACGAGCTAAATACACCTATTGTAGATACATTTTGGAATATTGGAACCCTTTTTCTATACGGAGTGTCTTTATATATGATACTTCATGGAAATAGCACGGTAGATGCAGGTACTATTATCGCTTTCATAAGTTACATGAGTCTTTTCAGTGCACCGCTTACACAGATTGCTATGCTTGTGCAACAGTTGGCACAAGTAAGCTCCAATCTGGAACAGGTATTTGACACTATTGATCGCCCTGTTGATATCCAAAGCAGTAGCAGCGCAGTAGAGCTGAAAAATATTAAGGGACAAGTGGATTTTGAAAATGTAACCTTTGCCTATGAAGAAGGGGTAAATATATTGGAAGAATTCAATCTTCATGTAAAGCCCGGCGAAACCATTGCTCTTGTGGGGCCAACCGGTGCTGGCAAGACTACCGTAATCAACATGATTACAAGATTCTACGACGTTAATATTGGTAGTGTTAAAATAGATGGCCTTGATGTAAGAAATGTCACTCTTGACTCTTTGCGACGAGAAGTTGGTGTATTGATGCAGGATCCTTTCATATTTAAAGGAACAGTGCTCGATAATATAAGGTATGGAAGACTTGATGCCACCGATGAAGAATGTACAGAAGCTGCAAGAACTATTTTTGCAGACAGATACATTGATAAGATGAAGGACGGCTTCTATACGAAGCTGGAGGAAAGAGGCGCAGGACTTTCAGCAGGCGAGAAGCAGCTCATAAGCTTTGCCCGTATAATACTTAAGAATCCTTCTGTTATTATACTGGATGAAGCTACAAGTTCTATAGATACAGAGACCGAGAACCTCCTAAAGCAAGCCATGGATATGGTGCTTAAAGACAAGACAGCCTTTATAGTGGCACATAGATTGTCTACAATAAGGAATGCAAATAGAATTCTGTACATTGCCAATAAAGGAATTGCCGAGGAAGGGACTCACGAAGAATTGATGAAACTTAAAGGACTATACTACAGCCTGAATTAATATAAAATCCAATTACCACAATAGAAAATAAGGGCATTTATCCCTTATTTTCGACATAAACAGCGTACCCCTGGGGTGGGGTACTCAAATTTTACGGTATTCAGAGGGCTTACACTTTACGTGCTGTAAAAATGAGCGGTTGAAATGACTTATGTTGTTGAAACCGCTTAGAACAGCAATTTCAGTAATCTTTAGCCCGGTGTTTAACAGCATATCACAGCTTTTTCTGATTCGGTATCGAGTTAAGTATGCAAAGGGAGTTAAGCCTGTAAGCTCCTTGAAATATCGACAAAAGGTACCAACGCAAAGATTTGATTGCTTGGCCAATATTTGTATGGTTATATCCGACGAATAATTTTGATGAATGAAGGTAATAGAAGGCTTTAGCTTGTCATATAACTTCATATAGCTGCTTGATAAAGCAATGGACGTCATATGGTTTAAATAATACAGATTCCAAAGCTGGTATAATAGCCCGTGAAGCTCAAGCTCCCAAATATCAATATCCTGCCGACCATAAAAATGCAGGATTTTTTTTATT
>JAEZDX010000242.1 GCA_023417975.1 Bacillota bacterium | reverse complement strand
ATTAATAAGTGTAGTCTTTCCCGAGCCGGATCTTCCCCTTAAAATCGTAAGAGTACTGGGCTGAACCTTTATATTTATATTTTTTAATGCCTGCACCGTTTCTTTTCCATTTATGAAAGTTCTATTTACGTTCTCTGTATATATTATGGGAGTCATTTTAGTCCTCTCCTAACTTAATTACATTGCTGATTTTGATCCTGGAAAGAAGATAAATCAGAATTCCAAGTCCAAGTATCATTGTTATACCAATAAATCCATATACCTTCATTCTGTCACCCATTTCAGAAATAACTCTGAATGGCGGAATTTGATCGGAATAACTTTCCGATAGACGGAAAAACTCTACATAAAACTTGCTGCACAATAGTCCCACAAAGGTTCCTATTAACATAGCTACTCCGGAAGTAAGCACTTGTTCCCATACCATCATGAATTTAAGCTGTGCCGACGATAATCCTATAGCTCTCAATATTCCAAACTGGAGGCTTCTTTCCTTTAAGGAAAGTACCCAGTAAAGTACAAACCCTAAGAAACAAATCATACCGCTTATTATAAAGCCTAAAGTCAAAGAACCGTTTATTGCAAGCTGAGAAGAATCATTCTTTAGATTTTTCAAATCTTCCTTTGTGTCGGTTATTTGTGTGACTGCAACATCCTTATTTGTGCTTAGATTGTTATATAATTCCTGACGTGATGCGCCGTCTTTTAGCTTAAGCCATATATTATACGGCTCCTTAACGAAATTATCCTGTACATAGGACAAGTTTGCTATTACAAACATAGGTTCAACAGTTGCAGAATCTTGTGTACGACTGGGCACGTAAGTAGGCCAACAATCTACTATTCCGTATACATTAAATACAACGGCACCATTAATTCCCCAGCTTAACATAAAGGAATCACCTACCTTTAAGCCTGACGCTTTACTCATCTCAGTAGATATTATGCAAGCTGAGTTTTCTCCCGATAGCAGGTTTAAATATTCATTGATGTGATGAGGGAAAAGGCCGTTCCTATACCAAGTTACATTACCAAAATCGTACGGATCAATAGCTGTAATACTTACTCCGTCAAAGTTCTTATCTCTTGCTGCCACAGCTGCGCCGTCATGCCTGAATACCTTTGCTGCATGTTCAATTCCCGGTAATTTCTCATATGCATTAAAGGACGGTTCTATATATTGCGGAGGTCCTGAACTTTCGGTACTGCCTCCAGTAGGCGGTCCTCCTGCCTTTGAGCTGGTGTTTCTCTCCACCGCACTCTCCCAGAAAGGTGTCAAAATTATATCGGCACCATTTCTATACTCAATTCTTTCTTCACCGTTTTTATTTATAGTCCTTGCTGCCGTGGCGCTAAAAGTTCCTATGGAAAGAGTAAGCATTATAAATACCATTAAAAAGTGATAGCTTACTGAAGATCTTGATACTTGAATCAGTGTGCCATACATTGTAGGCGGCCAGACTTTTCGTCCAAGCTTATAAACTAGCTTTAGAAACAACGGATACAGCCTCAAGCACAGCAGGCTTACCCCCAGTATAAATAATACAGGTACGAAAAATAAGAGTGGATCTACCTTAAGATCGCTTCCTGCTGAAGCTGTAACCATGATAGTTTGTTTTCTCTGCTTGAACGTAAAATAGCCATAAGCTGAAACTGCCAGCAGTATTACATCCAAATACATCTTTTGCCACAGAGTAGTAAGCTTCTCCCTAGACTGTTTTCTCTTGTGATCTACTATACTTGTATTACTTGCTTTATAAGCCGGTATCAATAAGGTAACAAGAAATATGATATTTGCAAGTAATGAATAGCCAAAGCTTTCCGCACTTAAATGTACGCTGAGAGACTTTCTATCTACAAACTCAAGAAAGCCATTGGACGCGCCTAAAATCTTTGTTAAAAACATTCCTAATACCGGACCTAGTAAAAATGCAATTAGTCCTAAAATAACACCTTCTATGACATACCCGAATACAACCTGCAGCCTGCTGGCTCCTCTGCTTATGAGAAGTGCAATTTCGTTTCTTTCCTTGTTAATTATGAGATTGGAAACCATAAAGAGGTAAATGGAAAGCATTATTATAACCGGTACGTTCAAAGACCACATTGTAGTTTTCAGCTGACCCTCTTTTGAAACATAATAATTAATTATGCTTTTTAGTTCAAAATTTACTTCTGCTCCTTCTCTTATATTGGTAATGTCCTTAACAATCTTACTGTAAGCAGAATATACTTCGTTGATATTATCCAGCGTAAGCTTACGGTAATCTACTGAAAAGAACCACTTAGCTGTATCAAGTTGAGTTGGACATGGCTTAACCAATCCCTCAAAAAAGTCATCCTCATTCATAACTACAGACTCATCAAACATAGATATACTGCAGGCTGACCAATATACTTCATCATTTATCTTAGGTTCAAATACCCCCACTGGCTTAATCTTTATAGGTTCAAAACCCTTATCCTTCGCATCGTTCATCACATATTCCTTGTTAACTATTAAGTTCAATCTGTGCTCAGCGGCGCTGGAGATCAAAACTTCATAGGTGCCGTCCGAACTCTTTCCCTTTTGAGGCAGCTTACCATCGATAAGCGCTATATGGTCCTTATAATCCTTTAACGTTCTTATTCTGCAATATGCATCCTCGTCAAAATCACCGTCTTTAAAGTTATCATGTATTATTTTTTTAGGTTCTGTTGAAAAAACGGAAACTTTTTCTATTGTCCCCAGTGGCATATCCTTAATGTATTTGTCATTCATATAATCGTCTATTTTTAAAGCATTATCGTAGAGTTCTTTATAATACTTTTTTACATTGTCATCAAGGAACTGCTTATTTGCATTTACTCCCTTGAACTTTTTATTAAATTCCGAGTCTTCACCATATATATTTACAGAAAAGGTTCCGGGATAGATTTTATTGCTTGCTTGAAATCCCTCTATATCTTTCACCAAAACCTTCTGCAATACTCCTTGAGTGTATAAAGGAATACTGCTCATGAGTGCGGAGGAGGTAAGAAGACCCAAAAGCAAGAAGAGGACAAAGCCCTTGTTCTTATACATCTTTCTGAGTACAATTTTAATTAGCTCCATGCCAATACCTCTTATCTTAAGATTACTTTTTGTCCTTCGGTAAGTCCGGACAAAATCTCAATATCTGTTGAAGTTTCAATTCCTGTCTCCACATCTGTGCTGATTTTTTTATCACCCTCCAGCACTTCAACCGTCTTTGTGCCCGAAAAACTTTTTACTACAGCCTTTGGTACTATAAGAGCATCTTTCTTTGTCTCTATTATTATAGAAATCTCAACACTTTCATCTATTTGTGCTCCTTCTATCTTTCCACTTGGTGCTATCAATATGAAGTTCTTGTACTTGCCGCTATCAGGCATTTGTGAAACAATTCCATCGAAGTTTTTACCATTATATTTCAACTGAACCTTTTGTCCAACTTTAGTGCCGGCAGCAGCTGAAGGCTGATACAGCACTTGAAGGCTACCCGGATCCGCAATTGTAACTACAGGCTTGTACGCTTCCAAAGTATCGCCTTCCTTTACGCTGTCTACAAATATAACTTTACCCGACTCCGATGCCGTAAGTTTAGCTCCGTCCAACTGACTTTCCATCTGCTGCAATTTTAATTTTTCCATCTGCAAGTCTATATCGGCCAGTTTCTTGGCGTAATCATCACCTGTTTGAAAAGCTTTATCATAATTGATTTGTACCTTTTGTAAATTTAACCTTTCCAATTTAACATCATTCTCAAGATTGCCTGAATCCAATTCTATAAGTACATCACCTTTTTTTACTGCTTGTCCAAACTTCACATTAACCTTTTTTACTCTTTTACCATTCTCCTTAGCGAAAATATCACTTTCATTGGTAGAAATAAAGTTTCCGTTTCCATTTACAGACTTTACGATATCAGTCCTTTTTACATCATAAACTTGATATTCCTGCTTTTTAGGTTGAGTTAACGGCGGTGCTAAAACCTCTTCTTCCTTAGGAAGCATCCCGCATCCTGAAAAGAAAACGATTGCCGACATAGCTGTAATAAATACTGCCATAAAACCTTTCTTTGAACGCATTATAAAATCCCCCATATAATTTATTGAATACTAGCTACTTTAATCACAATTATACTATAAAAGTAAATATATTGAAATGTACACGTGTCAATTTGTCATAATAGTCAAAAAGTTTGTATTTTAAACACAAATAATATCTAAAACAAATAACTATTATTTTGAATTAATAAAAGAATTATGGTTAAAATACTTACAGAGTTTTTACATAGTATGGTAAAAAGAGTTTTGTCATTAGGAGCATGCTTTATGAAAAAGAAGATTTTAGTTGCAGTTACAAGCTATGATAAGTATCCGTCAATAGATAGAAATACCGGACTCTGGTTCGGAGAATTGGCTCACTTTTATGATATTGTCACTAAAGAAGGCTATGAGGTTGATATTGTCAGTCCATCGGGCGGAAAAATACCTATTGATCCAAGAAGTATTTCTATGCTTTTTCTTGATAAGCTATCAAGAAGCTACAGTAAAAATATAGCTTTTAGTGAACTCTTGAATAATTCAGTTAAGCCTGAAAGAGCTATATGGGAGGACTATTCTTTAATTTTTTATGCCGGCGGCTATGGAGCATTATGGGATATATCCAAATGCAGCAAATTGCAGGAAATAAGCCGCAATATATATGAAAATGGGGGCATTATTTCAGCCCTGTGCCATGGTGTCAGCGGTCTGCTTGACATAAGACTTTCGAATGGCACCTATCTAATTAAAAACAAATTCATTACCGGCTGCTCCAACTTTGAGGAGATACTTTCCAATAACGCTAAGTACCTTCCTTTTTCACTGGAGGATGAACTTATGAAGAGAGGAGCTCATTACAAGAAAGGCCCAATTCCTCTTCACTCATTTGCAATCCAATCCGGAAGAGTGGTTACCGGTCAAAATCCTGCTTCCGTTAAAGCTGTCGCTTATGAATGTATAAGGCTGTTAAATAACTGCGTGGCTATACCTTGTACTGCTATATATTAACTGTAAACAAATACTACTTTGTGTTGAGGAAACAGAACTCTGACTTAAATGTTAAAAGCCGAGTTCTGTTCTTGCTCCTTACATTATATCGAGCATACTAAGCTTGAATTAAAAACTCACTCATCATATTAGGGTATCAATCTGCTCCTATCCCTAGGGAAAAATGCTGTTTCTCTTACATTTTTTATACCGAGTATTAAAGCTAAAAACCTCTCTAGTCCGATAGCCAATCCTCCGTGTGGAGGCACTCCATACTTAAACACTTGTATATAGCTGTGGAAATCCTCAGGATTTAGTCCCTTACTTCTAAAGCTTTCTATGAGCATATTATAGTCATGTATCCTCTGACCACCTGATGTTATTTCCATTCCTCTAAATATTAAGTCGAAGGATTTGGTTCCGTTTTCTCCCTTTGGCATAGTGTACATAGGTCTCTTATGTCTGCTGTAATTTGTAACAAATATAAAATCCGAGTCTAATACGTCCTTAGCATATTTACTTATAAGCTTTTCTCCTTCCGGGTCTAAGTCTATATCTGTAATAATTTTATTATATTTTGCCTTTAGAAGCTCCACAGCTTCAGAAAATTCAATTCTTGGAATAGGCTTTACAATTGTGGGAAGTTCTGCCTTCAAAAGCTTTAAATATCTTTCGCCTTGCTGTTCAAGCTTGTTTAGTATGTGCTTCAGTAAAGCTTCCTCCGTATCCATAATATCATTTTCATCATTGATGAAGGCCATTTCCAAATCCATACTTGTGTACTGGTTTAAATGTCTATTCGTATCATGCTCTTCTGCTCTGAAAAAATTTCCGATTTCAAATACCCTTTCATATCCTGCCGCTACAAGCATCTGCTTATAAAATTGAGGGCTTTGGGCTAAATATGCAGCCCTACCGAAGTAATCCAGCTTGAACAGTGCTGTACCTCCCTCTGCTCCTTCCGCTACAAGCTTAGGAGTAAATATTTCAGTAAAGCCTTCCTTTGAAAGATACTCCCTAAAGCCTTCTGCAATAATATGCTGTATCTTAAATATGGCATTCTTTTTTTCATTTCTAAGACTCAGTACTCTATTATTTAATATAGTTTCCAATGAAGCCTGAAGCTCATCTTTATTTATTTCTATGGGCAGCTCCACATTTACCTCGCTTAATATTTTGATATTTGTAACCATCAATTCATAATCATTAAGGGAGTTCTTCCCTGGCTGAATTATTCCTTCAAGCTCTGCTACGGTTTCATTTCTTATGCCGGTTATATCAAAAGTCTTGTCAATTACGCATTGAACCATTCCGCTTCTATCCCTTAAAATAACGAAGGTTATATTTTTCATGGCTCTCACCTTGTGAACCCAGCCCTTTACAAGAACTTTTTCATTCAATCTTTCTCCAAGCTTTTCAATTAATGTTCTATTCATTATAATTCCTCCTCTTAATAAACTTAATAAATCAGGACCACCCGTAAAACGGGTGGTTTGCTCTAGCCCTATAAGGGCATATTACTGGCAGTGCTACACGCACACTGAACGGTTTGCCAACCGCATGCCTTTA